>JAFGMF010000231.1 GCA_016927675.1 Candidatus Cloacimonadota bacterium | reverse complement strand
TATTACGAACTTCAATGGATTCGCAATGATGTTATTTCTTGCAATGTGAATTATCTTACAATATAAACAGGGATATTGCGAAGATCCGGAAATAGCATTATCAAAGTGTCGAACTATAATCTTAGTCTTGAAGATTTTCGGGATTACCAACTTAAGTATCTTTAATATATTTTTTTGAACTGGAATTATTAATCACTTAAGAGCATAGATTAGGGCAGTGGTAAGTTTCAGGACATCTTCGTTAGTTTTTTCCAATATCTCAGACAATTTTCGGGAGATCTCCAGCAGAACTTTGAAACCTATCCTGGGATATTCTCTGCTAATCTTCATAAAATCTTCCTGGTTGATCGTATAAAGAAGGCAGTCACTATCAGCTGTAACATTGGCAGTTCTTTTCCGGAATCCGAGCAGACCGATCTCACCGAAAAAAGGATGAGCTTCCGCATTGAGTACAGTGAATGTCTTATCCAGCTCTTCCTGATTTTCGATCATAGACATTTTTTTCGAAATTATCACTGATCCGGAATAGAGAATATAAAGATTATCGCTTTCCTGATGGTCAGTAATAATTTTATCTCCTTCCCGGAAATTTACGCTGGTTAATTTTTCCGAGAAAATATTTAATTCCCGGTCGTCGAGTTGATTAAATAACGATACTTTCCTGAGAAATTCCTGATCCATATCTGACCTCACAGTACAATGGCTTTGTCGGTTTCCTGGATTATATAATCGTCTTCGGGTTTTATCTTGATATGACTGCGGAATTCTTTAACTTGCATTTTTTTGCCTGATTGTTCGAATTGTCGTTTGATGAATTGATCGATACTGGACATATCATCGGACAGGATCTTGCCTATGGAGAATTCCGGCTGAACCGAGACAATTCCCAGCAGTATCTGATTATTTTTTTCTTTGAGAAATGAACTCAATTCGGCAAAATTTTTGCTGATGAATTCTCTGGGAATTTCTATTTCGCGAAAACCTTTTTCTTCATTGAATTTTAATGCTTCCTGCAGAAAATCCGGAACAGATGGATTCATAGTGGCATTTGCCAGCAAATTACCTCCGACATCATCGAAAATAACAATATTTTTTATTCTTTCTCCGCGAATATTCGGCAGATATTTTTTTTCTTTAAGTTGAACATTGATCAGACCTTTCAGTTTAAGATCATCCAGATTGTGAAAGGCAATTATGGTTCTTTCATCTGATGGCGGTATATTTGGTTTACTCTCATCATAAAGTAAAATGATATGACTGGCATCTTCAACATTGGCTTTAACCATGATCTCCAGATTGGTGAAATCACCCTTGATAAATCTGATACTCAACTCCGGATAATTATTTTGCAGTGATGATATATCACCTTCCTCAAGTTCATTCACCAGAACGATAGCCGGAGGATTTTTCTGATTACGCTTGTTGATAAAATCGAGTATTTTGTAACAAGCATTGTTCCAGCCGGAGATCAATATGTGATTCTTCTCGGTTATATTACTCAAACCTTTACGCTCCTTTATCTTCTTATCGATGAAATTACTGGCAACAAAAGCCGTGAATGTGGAAAAGACAATAAAGCCAAGCAAAATGAAGACTATCCCGATCAATCTGCCCCAGAAGGTTATCGGGTAAACGTCTCCATAGCCAACAGTTGTTATTGTTACCAGAGACCACCAGATCGCATCAAAAAAACTCTTGATCAGACCAGTCTTGTGTTCAAAAAAAAGAACTCCGATTGCACCGGCCAGGATAACCATTATTAGTATGAATATATTCTTCAGCAGTAAGATTACATTTCTATCTATTCTTCTCTTCTTCTTTCGCCAGATTCTCATTTATTTGTCCTTATTCCCGGATCTGAAACTTCATGTAGTCATATATCCTGTTAATGATCTAGATTGCAAGAATTTTTTCATTCCAATCCTCTGATGATAACTTCTTTAGCAAAAAAACTCTGTTTCACGATTTATGTTGTTAGTTTAAATTATCCAGATAAATATTATTTTTTTGAAAATTTTTCTGCCCGTTCTTGAACACCAATAACCGAAATCGGGCAATTATTGTAATTAATTAGATTGGCATAACAGCTTGTAATGTAGAGATTAATGTGTTTGGCACAAAGATTGCATTTTCTCGATCAGTTTTTTTAGGGCACGTTTTATTAGTGAAATTTTTTTCTTAAAAAAACTTGACGGAATTTGGCTATATAAAATGAACGAGCTAAAGGTAGTATGCAGATGATGCAAATAAAAAAAAAGGAGGTATTGCATGATTAATTTACTCAGAATACCGGCCGTCGGTACTGTATAGGATACTGATCCTTTCCTAAAAATAATCCGGGAGAAATATACTCGATCAGCTAATTGAGATAATATAGATTATTTTGGTGGGGTCAGTGTTTAACTGAACTGATCCCACCATTATCATATCCGGAAACGGAAAATCAAGCTCGAGGTGGGCGGAAGTTCACCCCGAGCTTTTTTTATGATCGAACAAGGAGGGAAGATGTACAAGATTTTGAAATTTATTATGAGATTCTGCTTTTCCTGGTCCTACCGGATAGATTTTAAATCCGAATAGGAATAATCAGAAAAAACAAACTGGAGGTTGGATCGTGATCGATGTGATTAAGAAAAAAAATAGTAATGCTTACAGAAAGATCTGATAATTAAAAAAAAAGATCGTGCTCTGTAAGCTTGGAAAAGGAGGGAAAATGCATCTGATAATGACTTTTATCGAAGGAATGATCATTCTAAGTTACAGAGGAGAATATTTAAATTATTAACTCCTCGCAAGGTGGAAAATTATGAAAAGAGAATATGAGGAGTCTTACATGGAAAATGAAAAAATGGGTTGGAATAAATACTGGCAGGATAAAGCTGCAGAATTTAAAATAAATAATTCGATTCCAGGCAGAGTGATAAGCCAGGGAAAAAAGAACTATCTGATATCTGTCGGAGGACAGGATATCCTGGCTGAGTTATCTGGTAAGATGTTGTATCAAATTCGTTGCCAGGGTAAAAGGCAATCAGCTTATCCTGTTACGGGAGACTGGGTAATGCTGAGACAGGGAGAGCATGGATCTCTGCAGATAATAGAGGCTGTTTTACCAAGAACAAACTATCTTGCCCGGAAAATGAAGATATCCGGTGGACGCAAACTGGTTCAGTTCCAAGGCAGTGAGATATTAACCGGTGGCATTACCGATGCACAGTTGCTGGCGGTAAATATCGATCTGATCATATATTTTATAGGGCTTGATCAACGTTTCAGCCGTAACCGGATCGAAAGGTTTTTTACTCAGGTTTCTTCAGTTGGAGCAGAACTGCTGATCATTTTGAATAAAATAGACAAATGTCCACAATATGAAACTGTTCTGGACGAATTGAACGTGATCAGGCCGGAAGTTGCAGTTATTGCTGTAAGTGCCCTAAAAGGCATCGGAACAGAACAACTGCAGTATTATCTTAAAGATGGTAAAACTGCAGTTTTAATGGGTGCATCAGGATCGGGGAAATCTACTCTGGTTAACCGACTTCTGGAAGTTGATCAACAGGAAACTGAGCAGGTGAGAGAGAAGGATGGTAAAGGGCGTCATAAAACTTCGAGCAGGGAGTTGTTTCTACTTCCGGGTGGCGGGATGCTGATAGATACACCGGGTTTAAGAGAATTGCAGCTCTGGGCTGATTCGGAAGACATACAGGAGACATTCAGCGATATCGTTGAGCTGGAACATAAATGCCTTTTTCGGAACTGTAATCATGGATCAGAGCCGGGATGTGCTATCAAGGCAGCTCTTGAGAATGGCTCTTTGGATCTGGCCAGGTATGATAATTATCTGAAAATGACCAGAGAGATAGATCATCTTAATCTCAGGAAAAAACAGAAAGCTCATCAAAGAGCTCAATCAAGCAGGGAAAAGAATAAGCTGAAACAGGAAATATTATGAAAAAGAACAAAATGATAATACTTTGGAATTTTATGAAGGGTAATAGAAATCTGTACCTGATCTCGATCATTGCTATCGGAGCAGCGACTTTTATCGGATTTCTCTGGCCTTTACTACTCAGGATTACAGTTGATTCAATAATCGGTGATAAGCCTCTTCAAGGTATGGGTTGGCTGCAACCGGCTGTAAATGAGTTGATCGAATTTCTCGGTGGTACAGATGGATTGAAAGGTACTCTGTGGAAATGCAGTTTGCTTTTGATGATCTTTACTATCTTTCAAGGACTATTTCTCTATTTCAAGGGAAAGTGGTCGGCAGTTGCTTCCGAAGGTGTTGCCCTTCATATCAGAGATAAATTGTACGATCATCTGCAGTATCTGCCTTTTAAATATCATGTCAGAGTGAAAACCGGCGATCTGATTCAACGCTGTACTTCCGATCTGGAAACGATCAGAAGATTTCTGGCGATTCAGATGGTAGAGGTAGGCAGGGCTCTTTTCATGCTCGGATTTGCACTATCATTCATGCTGCCCATGAGTGTTCGGATGACTGTTATCTCGATGCTCCTGGTACCATTTCTGTTCACTTTTGCCCTGATCTTTTTCAGGAAAGTAAAGGTAGCTTTCAAAAGATCGGATGAAGCAGAGGCAAGATTATCTACCGTACTTCAGGAAAATCTAACCGGAGTCAGGGTTGTAAAAGCTTTTGCCAGGCAAGCTTACGAGATAGATAAATTCGATTCCAGAAACAGGGAATATCGTGATCAGACATTTTATCTGATCAAACTGCTGGCGTGGTACTGGTCTATCTCTGATCTGGTCAGTCTGATCCAGATAGCGCTGGTTCTTGTTCTGGGAACATATTGGGCTTCTCTCGGCAAGATAAGTCTTGGTACTCTTCTTGCCTTCATCAGCTATGTCGGTATGCTGCTCTGGCCTGTTCGTCAATTAGGAAGAGTGTTAACTGATATGGGGAAGGCACTTGTTTCTGTTGACAGGATCCAGGAGATATTATCTGAACCGGTGGAAGATCTGGGATCACCTGATCCG
>JAFGMF010000034.1 GCA_016927675.1 Candidatus Cloacimonadota bacterium | reverse complement strand
CGTCAGCTTCAGATATTTCTTCGCTGTGCTTTTCTGGTTCCTGTTCTTCAAGCTTTCGGGTTTCTTCAAACTGCTGATCTTCAACAGGCTCTTGCTGATCCTCAGAATTTTCAGTATGCAACCGGGTAGATTCTTTAAAAAGATTACTGGTAATCAGTGACAATATCTTAAGATTCTCCACTTCGCCTTTGTTGTAAGCATCTGTGATCAGAAGCCAATAATTCTTCATCTCTTCGGAAAAATCAGCATTCAGGTCCGGGTGAAAGCGTTTTGCTAATTTTCGGTAAAGAGATTTTACCTGCTGAGATTTTTCTCCCTGAGGAGTTTCCTGTTTGAGCAGTTTATCAGAGCTGATCTTATCCAATCCGTGAAGAGCTTTCAATGATTTCTTCAGGATCTGCATAAGCGAGACTTTGATAGTCTCTTCCGCATTATTGCAACTTGGTTCCAACAGCAGCATCGGTTTTTTCCAGCCAAACATTTCATAAACTGCGTCTTCGCCCTTATTATTCTTTGTTTCGGCTCCGATCAGCTTGCCATAAAGCATATAGAGTCTGCCTATATTTTCTGATTCTTTAATATAGATTGTATAAGTCATTTTCGCTGTCGAGATCAATTGCATCAGAGATGAAATCGAGATCCCGGAGTAAACACAATGATCCGGATTGAGTAATTTGAGGATCAAGACTTCGACGATACTCTTTTTGATCAGTTCCAGACTGAATGGCCGCTCAATATAATGGGAGATCCCGTCTTCACATAGATATTTGTTCATGGTAATCGGAGCAATGTCCGTCAATACAATGATCGGTGTATTGGGATAATGATTGTTCATATGCAGGATCAGTTCGAACCCGTTTATTTTTGGCATTTTCAGATCTGTGATCACAATATCTATCGGATACTGACCCAAAATCTTGATAGCCTGCTGACCATTCAAAGACTTATAAACTTCCAGGTCAAAAAAACCCGTCGGGATATTGTGACCTATCCTTTCGAGAAAAGAGACACTGTCATTCAAAGCCAGCCGGTCAGACATGGTGTTCAGAAATAATTCGTCATTTTTTACAATTAATACATTCTGCATAGAATAAAACCAAACCTTGGACTTTACTTTAATGATAACTAAAGTTCATAAAATAAAACTCCGAGAAATCAAGAATCCTGATTTTTTTTACCTGCCTTCAAAATATTATATTATTACGCTTATTAAAAGAAAAAACCATAAAATAATTGTCAATCATAAATTAGTTTTGTCCCATTTTTAATCTGCGGCGCAGAAGCTTACTGCAAATAAATTAATTGACTCCGATAGGTGGATTTATATATGGAGTAATGATAAATTTCTGCAATTTTCTTATTCTGAGGAGAAAGTTTGAGTAAAAGAATTTTAATCGTTGAAGATGAAATCATCATCGCCAAGGACATCGAGCTTAAGCTGTTAAGTCTTGGATATGAGGTAATTGCATTATGCACTTCCGGAGATCAGGCAATCGAGGTTACTCTGTCTGAGAAACCTGATCTGATATTGATGGATATCAATCTGCAGGGTAATCTGGATGGTATCCAAGTTGCTCAGTTCATTCAAGCAAAAGTCTTAATTCCGGTAATCTATCTTACCTCATATTCTGATGATCTAACTTTACAACGAGCAAAAATTACCAATCCTCTGGGTTATATCATAAAACCTTTCGATGAGCGGGAATTACATACTTCGATCGAACTTGCTTTTTATAAACATGATCTTGATCAGAGACTTCTGTTGAGTGAAAGAAAATATCGCAGTCTTTTCGAAAATGCGCAGGTCGGGATAATCCGTTGTTCTTATCCTGAAGGCATTATCCTGGAAGCAAATCATCGTTTTTCCGAAATGCTTGAATACCGGTTCTCCGATGAAAAGGATATGTATAATATCTTTGCCCTGGTAGTTGAAGAGAATGATATCCAGAGGATAAAAACATCCCTGCGGAAAGAAGGCAAACTCAATCAGTATGAGATTAAGGTAAGAGCCGGGTCAGGAAAGGATTTATGGCTGGAAGGTTCATCCTGGCTTCGGGTTGATGAAAATATAATGGAGAATGTCTTCATCGATATCTCTGAACGAAAAAAAATTGAGGAGCGTCTCCGGCAATCACAGAAAATGGAGACCGTTGGTCAGATTGCGGCAGGTATTGCTCACGAGATAAATACACCTCTGGCAGTCGTCTCAACTCGTCTGCAGATATTGCTAGATGATCTTAACCCGGAACATGAACCGAATTCGGTAAAACAGATCGAAATCATCAATAAAAATATTTACAGAATTTCCGGGATTATCGAGAAGCTGCTTGGTTTTTCAAGGATATCAGACAGCGAAAAAACTCTGATCGATTTTAATGAACTAATCAATGAAGTGCTCTTTTTTGTTAATCCAAAATCCCGTAAATCAGGTATTGAGATTGAGCTGGAACAATCTCCGGATCTGCCCGGATTCTGGTCTAATCCCAACAAGTTCGAGCAGGTTTTCCTGAACATAATCATGAACAGTTTCGATGCCATGCCCGAGGGTGGTAAACTGAAAATCACTACATCAGTTTCCAGGATCGATTCCACCGACTACATTACGATCTCTTTTTCAGATACCGGTCTTGGTATGGATAAGGAAACACAGTCCAGACTGTTTGATCCCTTTTATACCACCAAATCCCGTGGGCGCGGTACCGGACTGGGAATGTATATAAGTTACGGGATCGTAAAGGAAAACAACGGCGAATTGAAAGTTACCAGTCAAGTCGGTAAAGGAACCATAATAAATATACTATTGCCGGTGAGTAATTCAAATGGAGATAATATATGAAGAATTTTCGAATTTTGATCGTAGATGATGAACCCGATATGCGGGAAAGTCTCAGAGATCTACTTTCCCGTGACGGCTATCATATCGAGGAAGCCTCTGACGGAGAAGAAGCCCTGGATTTGTACAGACAAAACTCTTTCGATATTGTGATCTCCGATATAATCATGCAGAACATGGATGGAATTGAACTTTTGAAGCAACTGAAAAAAGTTGATCCTGAGGCTGTTGTTATATTAATAACTGGATATTCTTCTATCCAGGGTGCTATTTCAGCGATAAAAATGGGTGCGGAGGACTATTTTACCAAGCCATTCAAAGCAATTGAGATAAAGAAAATCATCCAGAGAATTTACGATAATAAATACCTGTCGATCAGAAATGAACAGCTGATGCAGGAAATCATGCGCAAGGAATTTCCCGAAATCATCGGCGAATCTCAAGCTGTTAAAAAAATGCTCTCAGAGATCAGAACTGTGGCAGATTCTGATGTCTCTGTACTGGTAACCGGTGAAAGCGGTACCGGTAAAGAACTGGCAGCCCGAGCAATCCATCAGTCCAGTCCGCGCAAAAACAAGCCTTTTGTCCCGATAAATTGCGCAGCCGTCCCGAATGATCTTCTGGAAAGCGAATTCTTCGGTCATGAAAAAGGTGCGTTCTCGGGAGCAATTAACAGAAAATACGGCATCTTTGAAGTGGCTGATACTGGCACATTATTTCTTGACGAAATCGGTGAAATGCCGTTCTCTCTTCAGGCTAAACTGCTGAGAACCGTAGAGACCAAACTGCTGAGAAGGATCGGCGGAACAGATGAGATCAGTGTTGATATCAGAATCGTCTGCTCTACCAATCGAGATCTGAAGAAGGAGATCGAAGATGGTAAATTCAGAGAAGACCTGTATTTCAGATTATCTACCTACAATATTCATATCGATCCACTAAGAAACCGAAAGGATGACATTCCGCTGTTGATAGATAATTTTCTGCAGCGCAAGAGACTAAGTAGTATCACTTTCCCTGAAACGATGATAAATGCTCTGCAGAAATATGACTGGCCGGGTAATGTCAGAGAGTTGGAAAATGTGTTGGAGAGGATTCTGTTATTCTCCAGAAATCAACAGCCTACCATCGATAACCTGCCACCTGAATTTCGTACGAATCTCCCGGAAATTACGGCAGCGACAAATGATTATTCCCCTGCCAGAGCTAATCCTGCCAGATCTTTAGAAGATATCGAGAAAGAACACATTCAGCTTGTCTATTATAACTGTAACGGCAACAAGGTAAAAACCGCCAGAACTCTAGAAATTGGTCTGAAAACACTGTACCGGAAACTGGAAAAATATAATATCAAAGAACCCGATTAATTTTAACGAATTACCTTTTTTGCTGTTTTATCATGGCAGAATAGCCATAATTTGGTCAATCTGACTAAATAGAACTTATAATTTCTTTTTGCCTTTTATCTAATTCACTCAAAATAAATGAAATACTACTTATTATCATGCTGGCATGAATATTGCGGTTATGTTTATCAAAGTGAACAGGATACAGGAGTTGAAATGGCTGAATTAATAATCATAGGTATTTTTGATAAACAGATAACCGCCAGTTTGAGAAAGAATTCAAATTTCCAGAAAATCTCCTGTTTCGATAATCTGATTGACGCTTTGAGAGAATTAAAAGATGATAATATTTATATCCTGTTAATGGATATAGATCTTCAATCCGAATTTTCCAGTTTCCATATCTCACTGGCAAGAGGTATGAATAAGAATATTCTGATTGTCGCCTTAACCGCGGACGACTCACTTAATAATATCCGAGAGCTGAAAGAGTATAACGTCAACGAAATACTTATAAAACCTGTTACCGAAAAAAAGCTTGAGAATCTGATGAACAATCTGGAACGTAAACTCAAGCAAAAAAAAAGCTTAAGCATCTATCCGGACAAATTCCAAGAAGATAAATATAGATGTTGCCGAAGATGAAACACGATCAAGAGAAGTTAGCCAAAATTAATGATTCAATCCCTTATGGTATAATCATATACGACAGGGAATACAACATCCATTTCACCAATCTCTATGCCAGGGAGCATATTACCTGCTGCAAAGATTTTACCAAAAGACTGCTTTCGATGAATATACCTGGAGAGATCAGCTTTCCTTGTGAGCAGGGGCAGATTTATTTTGAGATCATATCAGACGAGATCGAATGGGATAATGAATCTTGCACCATCACTTTCTGGCGTGATATCACTGCCAGGATCAAGGTAAATAAAGCCTTACAAAAAAGTGAAAAGAAATATCGTACATTTACTGAGAATATTGATCTTGCCCTGTTCAGGATAGAGCTGGGCAAAAAGTATGTTTTTGTCGAAGTAAATCCTGCTCTGGTAAAACTTTTCGGGTTTTCCGATAAACGATCTGTTCTGCATAAGTCTTTTGATCTGTTTTTTCAGAAGGAAGCTGATTTTGCCGAGTTTATCCGTTTAACAGAACGGAATGAACAGATCAAAGATCAGGAATATATCTTACAGCAAAACAATCATCAGGGTTTTTTAGGAACGATATCCGCTGTTAAGGTAAAGGACATCTCATCCAATAAAATATATCTTGATGGCTTCATCAAAGATATCACCAAAGAAAAAAATGCCGAAGATAAAATCAGATCTGCTCTGCAGGAAAAGGAACTGATGCTGCGGGAAATAAATCATCGGGTAAAGAATAATCTGCAGATCATCTCCAGTATTCTAAAGCTGCAGTCAAGCTACATTCATGATGATACTTATCTGCGTTATTTTAAAAACAGCGTTAACAGGATAAGAACAATGTCCCTGTTACATGAGAAGATTTACAATTCAGGGAATTTTGCTCAGATAAGTCTCAGTAATTACATCTACAGCCTGATCAGTTACTTAACCAGTGAATATAAAGTTGACTACAAAAAGGTAAAAACTGAAGTTGATATAGGTGACATTCTTTTCGAAGTTAATCAAGCGATACCGTTGGGACTTATCATCAATGAGATATTATCGAACTCATATAAATATGCTTTTCCAGGAGATCGTAAAGGTGAAATTTCTATCAAGCTGATTGATTCAGCCGATCAATATCTGCTGAAATTATCTGATAACGGTGTTGGTCTGTCAAAGGTGATCAATTTCGAAAGCAGCGATTCTCTCGGTTTTTATATGATCAAAGCTTTGAGCCAGCAACTTCACAGTAAAATTGAAGTATTTGTGAACAACGGCACAGAATTCAGAATTACATTACCAAAAATAGCTGAAGACGATCTTTTCAGGGATCGTCTTCAGACCAGATAAATTACTGCAGCAGGATCATCTTTCGTATCCGCAGATAAGAAGATGATTCCAGTTTGTAAAAATAAATACCGGAATTCAACCCTTCAGCAGACCATTGATATTGATAAGATCCTGATTCAAAAGTAATTGATTCAAGTAGTTGCCCCCGGGTATTGAAGAT
>JAFGMF010000230.1 GCA_016927675.1 Candidatus Cloacimonadota bacterium | reverse complement strand
TTTGGGAGTTAATCATTCTCCTGTGTATTTCCTGAAACTCATTTTATTAACATTCACCTGAGTATCTCAACAAAAGGCAGGATACTACTGCTAAATTCTTATTTTAATATCCAGTTTAGTTTTGTATTGAGCCAACCATTCCCGATATTTCTTATCGATCAACTCATCCCGGTAGCTGTCTTTCTGAGCGGCGAATTCCTGTTGTGTGATTCTGGTGATCCGGTCAATTCTGTAAAAAAGTAGTTTATCTTCGGAGAGATTAATCACAGGACTATAATAACCATTATCTCGTTTGATAATATCGCTGAAGATAAGATGGCTGAATTCCTGGCCGAAAATCTGGCTGCTAACCGGCAGATTTTCAGCTTGGTGCCAGCCGCCGAGGAAGAAGAGCAAAGATTCTGGATCATCACCGTTCTGGATCTGTTCTTTCAGGTTGTTGATATATTCTTTAGCAGTTTTATAACGATTTCTGGCGGCCAGAACTTCTTTAATCCGGGGAAGTGATTCCTGGTAATCAAGTTGTCTGGAATATGATCTTCCTAAAAGATAGACCACCGCATAGCCTTCCGGAAGTTTGACGATATTGCTCAATTTTTCATTTGTCCAGATCCTGAGCAGATCTTTACGATATTCACCGATATCGCCCAAAATTTCGAATTCACTATCAGCAGGTAGAAAAGATGTTTTGAATAATTCATCTTCTGAGGCAAACTTTTTGCTTTGAGAATAATATCGTGTTGAATCAAATACTGTTTTGGCTCTGTAAAAAGCTACGCTGTCAGCCTCTTCATATTTAAACTTGTAGGCTATTTCCTGTTCTACTTCAGAGAATTTTCTTAATCCGGCCTGAAATTCTCGCAGCTTTCTTATTACCAGATAACCGCTGTTTAAGTTCAGGATATTGCTGGTACCTTCTACTGGTAAGTTCTTGATTGTATTCTGTAATTCAGAAGGCAAATCTTTGAGATTGATCATCGTGTTTCGGGGAAGATCGTATTCCTCTCCAAAGCATAATCTGAGTAATTCAATATCAACATCTCGATCGAGATAGTATTTAATACGTTGAGCATACGGGTAATTTTCTGTATAGATATAGTCAAACTCCACAGAATATTCTCTGTAAAAGCTGTTGATGTTTTTCTGATAGAAATTATTTACTTTCAGAGGATCAACTGCAAGAGTATCAGCATTAATCCTGATAAAAACACCTCCAAGCATCAGGCTGTCCGGAGTTGTGAAATCCGATTTATGTGTATCATAATAATCCTGATATGTGGAAGTATCTAATTGATTGATATAGATCATATCGTTGATATCCTGTTCAATATCGCGATAATCGGGAATATATTCTGGAAAATAAGAATTAACCTTATAGAAGACTGTGTTGTCTTCAGTCTCGATAAAACCTGAATTTTGTTTGTTTTTAAGATGTGAGACGATAATCTGATCAACTTCATCCTTATTAGTGAAACGTTCGAGGTAGATAATATTGCTATAGTCTTTCAAACGATAATCTCGGATTATGTTCTCCAGATTTTTCTCATCATTTGCATTAGCCATGATCAGATCTTTGATGGTCTCACGGTATTGGTCTCGCTGACTGGAAAAAAAATGTTTTGGTTTATTGATCTCAATTTTATATACAACTGCTGCAGGAATGATGAAATCATCGATGTTATTACCGAAATACCGTTTGAATTCATCGGCAAAAAGCTGATTTGTTTTAATTTCGATATAATCTTGCCATACTATATCTTTAATCTCAGAAAGTTCTGCGGATTCAGGTTTCTGTTTATCGATCAGTTGCAGGATAAGATAACCGGAGTCAATGTTGATCGGTTCCGAGAATTCATTTTTTTCCAGTTCCAGAGCTGTCATTATCACCTCACGCGGCAGGTCGCCAAGCTGATTTTCCTGATTCAGATAGGGTGTTTCGATGAAAGTGTAATCAGTCATCAGATCCTGCTTCCACAACATCAGTTGTTCGAGTGCTTTTTTCCTGCTGTTGTTCTGCATTTCCCGGAAAATAAAGGCAGTTCTTAAACTGTCAGGATCAGCTTCCAGGCTGTCTTGATCAGTGTAATCATTCATGGAATTCAGATGATCGTAATAAGTTTCGGCATCTTCTCTGAATTCTTCATTAAAAACAATAAAAAAACGAAATTTCACCCGAGGAAGAGTTTTATAGTTTTTTCTGTTGGCAGCAAAATAATCTATTGCTTCTTCAGAAGTAAAATCAGCAGTGACATTAGCTTTTTCGACATCGACAAGGGCATAACTCAGATCGATCTCAATGTTGTCATTGATAAAATTCTGGAGCAGGATTTCATCGGAAACACTCAGTGAGTTTCTGATCAGAGTTTCAGTTTTACTGACCAGAATATCTCTTTTCATTTCGCCGATGATCTTGTCTCCGGTTTCTGTTTTCTTGAATTCACGATATTTGGCATAATCGAAAATTCCGTTAGTCTGGAATCTGCTGTGATTCCCAAGTTCTCTGATGAAATAGGCATCAAGTTCGTCCTCATCCACACTGATACCGCGTTCTTTTGCATAGGAGAGCAGAACTTGTTCATCTATCAGCTTATCGAGGGCAAGTTGCCGGATATTAACCAGAGATAGATTATATCTGTCTTTGAATAACTGCATAGTATCCCAGAGCTGGTCATAGGTGATCTTATGGTCTCCGACTGAAGCTACAATATCGGCTTCGAGATAAAATGCCCCAATAATTATCAATATTGTTAATAGTAATTTTTTCATGTGATTAAACTTCCTTTTTTTATTAAACCCTCTGTCCTCCTGTGTCGGACAACTCCCCTTCCGAAGGGAAGCATTATATTGTTCCCCTGCATGTCAACCGTAGCTTTAGCAAAGGATGAATGGTTGAAGCTTTAATCATTCATCTGCATGTTTTAGTCGAACGTAAATGTTTCACCAGGTCGTCCCCACATATTCTTCTTTTTATTAACGAACAATTTGCAAACAGGAAAATCGAGCAAGTATTTTATTCCTGTTCCGAAAAAATCTTTACAAGATCAGTGAATCAATGATTTATGCCAAAAAGCAAAAAAAATGAAGGAACGAAAGCGTGAATATTAAGAAAATACTATTTTTATTGATGGTGATTTCATTTTGCATTCTCAACTCTTTTGAACCCCGTTTCATGATCACTCCTGCAATATCACCAGCAGGTACGGATGTCTGCTTCAGTTTCCTCGGTGACCTGTGGCTTGTTCCTGTTTCCGGGGGAACAGCACGGAGATTAACTGCTGCCGAAGGTAAAGACTGGAATCCGGCATTTTCCCCAGATGGAGAGAAAATCGTGTTCAATTCTGATCGCGATGGATGGACTTGTATTTATCAAATCCCTGTTAATGGTGGTAAAGCTGAGGTAATATCGCGGGATAATTTTCTGATCCAGAGCTGGTTTCCTGACAATAAATACCTGCTTGTTTCCAGATGGGAACCGGGTCTATCCACCAGATTTTTCAAATTAAAAATCAAAGATAACACTTATCAGGAAATTTCTGGTTTCGCCGGTAATCACGGCACCGTCAGCAGAGATGGGAAAAAGATTATATTCGACCGTCAGGGGTTGGTTTACAGGGAAGCTTATCAGGGTAGTTTCAACGGAGATCTCTGGCAGCTTGATCTCACAAAGAATGAATATTCACGTCTTACGGAAACACCTTTAACAGAACAGTATCCTCTTTTCGCATCAATAGCTGACCGGATCTATTTTACTGCTTCTGATGGCTCGGATCTGCAATTATGGTCAGCTGAATTAGATGAATTCCTGCAACCCGTGAAGCTGACTAAATTCAAAAATAAATCTGTCAGAGAACCTGATCT
>JAFGMF010000229.1 GCA_016927675.1 Candidatus Cloacimonadota bacterium | reverse complement strand
TAAGGGGAGTACTTACAACACAACAATCAGAAAAAAATGAATGGAATGATTTTTTCAGTTCAACAACATCCGCTTATTTTGCAGTGATTATTTTTTAAATATAAAAAAAGCTATCCTCAATTATTTAAGATTATCTGTAATTATCCTGACCAGTTCTCTTTCCAGAATTGGCTTGATCAGATAAGCGATCGGCTTGGTCTGCATCGCTTCGTCTATTGTTTTTTTATCGGAATAGGCGGTAATATAGATAATTGGAATTGGGTGGACATTATTGATTTTTTCTGAGAGTTGGATGCCATCCATCTTGCCGGTTAACTTGATATCAATGAGCAACATATCGGGTTTGTATTTTTCGATATCTTCAAGAGCTTCATCCCCTGAAGTGGCAATCGAACAAACTTCATAACCTTTTTCTTCGATAACATCCTTGATGTCGTGAGCAAAAATCTGCTCATCCTCAACAATAAGAATCTTCTTCCTGCTCATTTATCACTCCTTGTTAACTACTTAATGTAGCAAATAATTAATCGAATTTATGTCAATTAAATTCTTCGAAAATTGATATCAGCCAGCTTACCATATTGAATGACATAGAAAGTTTCGATCAGTTAAACATGTTATGTCATGTCCCAACATCGACAGTTTTATCGTTGTATTTGAAAATTGAAAAAAATCTTGAGGAAACAGATTGACTTAAATAAAGTTTTTTATGGATATGGGAACAACTTAAATTAATCAGGAGTCTCATAATGAAAAAAGTAACTTATCTCATTATCATTATCTTACTTCTAATTCTGTTGAGTGGCTGCATACCTGGAGACGGCAAGCATACAGTCAATAAACCGGCAGGATTTTTCTGGGGTATCTGGCATGGTTGGATTGCCCCGATATCACTTATAGTCGGCTTATTCAATCCAGCCATTAAAGTATATGAATCAGCCAATACCGGCTGGTGGTACGATTTTGGCTTTTATATGGGAATTCTGGGAGGTTTTGGCGGACTATCCCTGACCCGTAAGAAACGCAGATAATACTACAGCCTGACTTTATGGATTTGATCAGTATTTCCGGTCTGGGATTGGCTTTAGCGATGGATGCATTCGCCGTATCACTCTCCAGTGGATGTACTTTGAAAAAGGTATATTTTCATCATGCATTTCGGATTGCCTTTTTTTTCGGGCTTTTCCAGGCAGTGATGCCTGTTTTGGGTTGGTATGCGGGGCTTTCCGTCAGGTCTTTAATTGCTTCAGTCGATCATTGGATTGCTTTCGGTTTACTCAGTCTGATCGGAGGCAAGATGATCTATGAAGCATTTTATCTTAAGGATATGGAGAAAAAATGTGATCCTACTGGAATCATGGTTTTACTAGGTCTTGCAGTAGCGACCAGTATCGATGCTCTGGCTGTCGGCATCAGTTTTTCTCTGCTGGAAATCAATATTCTGCTGCCTGTTCTGATCATTGGAGGAATCACCTTTATTCTCTCTTTCGGAGGTGTTTTTATTGGCAATCGTTTTGGTAACCTGATGGGGAATAAATTTGAAATCATCGGTGGCATATTATTATTAGTGATGGGATTTAAAATTTTGTTATCCCATCTATTATCCGGTTAAAATTCACTGGGATGACAGTTCAGATCAGCCGAAAATTGTTCCTGTATGGAGATTCGGGTAAAGATTTCACAAAAACTGCCGGTCTTTTTACTCATGCTGCCGGAAAAGAATCTGCTCGAATTGTTCTGCTGATGCAGGGTGAAGCAGGATGGCAGAAATTTTATCAGAAATTCCAGCAAATATTTGAGACACATGGAGTAACAAATATTACCCCGATCTTTCCCAAAGGGACTAGCCTTTATCTTGATAGTGATTCACTAGCCAGAATTGATGAAGCAACAGGTATCTTTGTTTGTGGTGGATATCCTTATCGTTACATAAAAATTTACTCGGAAAATGAAAGTTCTGAACTTATCAAAAAAGCTTATTACAGTGGTATCCCATACGCAGGAATTTCTGCAGGAGCGATTCTTGCCATGAGACTGGAATTGCTTAAGAATTGCTGTCTTAAACCCCATTTCAGTGAGAAGAACCGTTTCGGTGAATTACTGAACAAACTTGAAAAAGATAAGCACCGTTTTGCTCTGGGATTAGATTCGGGCATCTGTTTACAGATAATCGATGAATCGGATGTAACCGTTTGTGGAAGTGGAAAATTCTATCTTTTTGAACACATCGGGAATAAAGAGTACAATCTGAAGATTTTTAATCCCGGGGACACTTTTTCCCTTAAATAATTTTTTTTTGGCAGAATTGGGTTCAGCCAGTTAATAAAACTTGCTATTAAATCCGATGCCATTGTATTATTGTTCAGATATATTACTGTAAAAGTGAGGAATTAATGAAAATTATTATTATCTCAGTTTTATTGCTCATCACTCTGCTTTTAAGTGGTGTTGGCGACGATACCATCCTGAAAGATATTGGAGATTTATCTTCCGAAGAAATAACCAAGGCAGTCCGGGAAGCTAAAAAAGACAGTTTAACTTCTCAGCAGGATTTCGAAGAACTGGTTTCTGAAATGGAAAAAATCTCCGGATTATTCAATCTTTACCGTAATCTTGATGATGGAACGGTATATCTGGAGATCAAACCGGAGCAATTAGATAAAAATTTTTTACTTACTTTGACCCGTCAATCCGGTGATGCCTATTATTTTGATGCTTCAGCAATGATGTGGAGTTATCCGGTGCATTTTCACCGGATCAACAAACGGATCCAGATCAGACAGGATAACCTGCTGTTCAGATCGTCAGATCCGGCATTGGATAAAGCTCTTAAAAACAGTATTTCGCCTTCACTGATCGCCTCATCGGAAATAACGGGTAAACCTCATAAAGTTACCGGAGCCGTACTGATCAAAGCTGCTGATCTTTTTTTAAAAGACCTGCCCAGTGTAGAATATTATACCGACAGGTGGCAGACTAAATATTCCTATGATCAGGAAAACAGCTATTTCAACTACGTGAAATCTTTCCCCGAAAATACTGAACTGGAAGTATTCCTACATTATAAAAGCAACTCTTATCCCGATGTTTTCACATTGTCTGATTCGCGCAGTATGATGCATCGCTATCATTACAGTCTTTCGCTGATTCCAGACACTGAATTTCACCCGCGACCGGCCGATGATCGGATAGGATTTTTCACAACAACTTATCAGGATTATACGGACCTGTCCACCGAGACACCTTACATCAGATATATAAATCGCTGGAATCTTGAGAAAGAAGATCCTGATGCCAGCAGTTCCAAAGCTCGGAATCCGATCGTTTTCTGGCTTGAGAATAC
>JAFGMF010000228.1 GCA_016927675.1 Candidatus Cloacimonadota bacterium | reverse complement strand
TACATCAGCAGAGATACAATGCGAGTTTCAGGTGTAATTGAAAACTTTAATCAGATGTCGCTGAAAACCAATATTATTCCGCTGGCGTTTCCTTTCATTTATGCCAGCAATGATTTTTTTTCAATGAAGGTTTCACCGGTAGATCTGCAGAATACAATAAAACAGATAAAAAATATCTGGGAAAAGACCTTACCGGGAAACCCCTTTGAATATTTCTTCCTTGACGATCATTTTAATAATCAGTATGCAAAAGATATTCAGTTTGGCAGAGTATTTGGGATTTTCAGTGGACTGGCAATCTTCATTGCCTGTTTAGGCTTATTTGCGCTGGCATCATTCAGTGCAATTCAAAGAACAAAGGAAATTGGAGTTCGCAAAGTTCTGGGTGCATCGGTGAACAGCATTGTGCAACTTCTGGCAAAAGATTTTCTAAGATTGGTTGTGATCTCTATCGTTGTAGCTATTCCAGCTACTTATTTTATTATGGATTCCTGGCTACAGAATTTTGCTTATCGCATAACTATCGGCTGGTGGATCTTTCTGCTCTCGTCTTTGATCGTTACATTTATTGCTGCTATTACAATAAGTTATCAGACTATTAAAACGGCAGTTTCAAATCCTACAAAAGCGCTGAAATACGAATGATTGAATTAATCAGAGGATAAAATTATGTTTAAAAATTATCTAAAAATTACTTTTAGAAATCTGATCAGAAACAAATCACTTTCTGCCATAAATATTCTGGGTTTGGCAATCAGTATTGCGGTTTGTTTTCTCATCATATTTTTTATTATACACGAACTGAGTTTTGACACATTTCATCAGAATTACGAAAATCTTTATCGAACCATCATCAAAGGTGAAATAACAGGCAATCCCATTGAGTATGCCGTTTCCATGGTTCCCTTATCTGGAGTTCTTACTAATGATTATGAGGAAGTGGAAGCAGCAGTTGGTATTATTGCCAGTGGTGGAAAGAGATTGATAAGTTATGAAGATAAAGCTTTTTATGAAACATCTTTTTATGCTGCTACGGAGCAATTTTTCAAGGTTTTTGATTTTGAATTGATCAGAGGAGATGCTGATAATGTTTTGAGGAACCCCAATACGATTGTTTTAACTGAATCTATCGCAGAGAAGTATTTTGGTTCTGAAGATCCGGTGGGAAAAACAATCATTGAAAATGAAACAGATGAATACACAATTACCGGAGTTTGCCGGGATTTTCCAACCAATTCTCATCTCAAGATGAATGCCATTGCATCGGTAGAATATACAGATGACATTGCTGAATATTGGGGTTCTTTCAGTTCTCATAATTATATTCGGTTGAAAGAAGGCGTCGATCCGGCAGAATTTGAAGCTAAAATTAATAATCTGGCAATGGAAAAAATGGGCATCACAAAAGAGCAGACTGGCATGGAATTTCTGCTTTATCTGGAACCGGTAAAGGATATTCATTTACTGTCAAATTATCAATATAATCTGGGGAATGACGGTGACATAACTTATGTTTACGTTTTTTCACTAATTGCACTTTTCATCCTCATCATTGCTTACATTAATTTCATCAACCTGACCACAGCACATCACATGATCCGGGCCAAAGAAGTGGGAGTGCGAAAAATTGTCGGAGCAAATAGAGGTAAATTGATCAATCAATTCCTTATAGAGTCTATTGTTATCACGTTACTTTCTACTCTTGTTGCATTTGGATTGATAGAATTGCTGCAGCCGGTTTTTAATAAATTGATCGGAATAGAACTGGAAATGAGTTTCATTAATCATGGCAAATATCTGCTGATTGGAATCGGTTTCATGATCATCATGGCAATACCATCAGGAATGTATCCAGCAGTTTACCTTTCTTCATTAAACCCGATTTCAGTAGTAAAAGGGAATCTGCTGGGTAGTAATCAAAAATCTGTTATCAGAAATGTGTTGGTTGTTTTCCAATTTGTGATTTCCATTGCGCTGATCTGCAGTACGGGAGTTATTTATAAACAGCTGAAGTATTTCCAGCACAAGAAGCTGGGATTCGATAAAGAACACGTTTTGCTTCTTCCTCTTCGCAGCCAGGAAACAAGAGAAAAAGCCGAAATCCTGAGAGATATACTGGTTGGAATGAGCGGAATTTCCGATGCCTGTATTTCTTCCAATTATCCCGGATCAGGAGCTAGTCAGGGGCATGGTTTTTTTCCGGAAGGCAAAAGCGAAGAGCAGCCTTGGTTAATGAAAACCATGAATGCTGATGCTAATTTTGTGCAGACATTCAGACTTAATATCCTGCAGGGTAGAGATTTTGATTCTGCCAACCAGGCAGAAAACATGAATGTGCTGATAAATGAAACACTTGTAAAAGAAGTGGGCTGGGGAGATCCGATCGGCAAGACTTTTCTCGATCCTTTCATCAGAGATGGAGAAACGATGCTGCCAATTACTGTGATTGGTGTTCTGGAAGATTTTCATGTAAATGCTCTGCGTGATAAGATTGAACCATTGGTTGTATATTATAATCCGCCCAATAGGAATTATCTGAGTCTGCGTTTGAAACCGGGAAATATGTTCAAAGTTCTGGATATTGTGGAAAAGGAATGGAAAGGTATGCATCCTGGCATGCCTTTCGATTATTTCTTCCTGGATGAGCATTTTGACAGAATTCATTATTCGGAAAGAAATCTGGCAACCACCTTCATGTATTTCACGATCCTGGCTATTATCATTGCCTGCCTGGGATTATTCGGACTAGCTTCTTATGCCACGGAAAGACGCATCAAGGAAATTGGAGTTCGCAAAGTTATGGGTTCCACAGTCAGCGAAATAGTGCTGCTGCTCTCCAAAGATTTTTCCAAACTGGTGCTGCTGGCAAATGTTTTAGCTTGGCCGATTGCCTGGTTTGCAATGCATAAATGGCTGCAGAATTTTGCCTATCCTGCCAAAATGGATATCTGGTTGTTTGTGTGGTCGGGAATTATCGCCTTTTTGATCGCATTAATAACTGTGAGTTTCCGCACGATCAAAGCAGCATCTTCTAATCC
>JAFGMF010000227.1 GCA_016927675.1 Candidatus Cloacimonadota bacterium | reverse complement strand
ATTTTATCGATCACATTTTCCAGAATCCCGCATCCATTATCCGTGATCTGGATCGTAACTCTGTTCTGATAATTAATATATGCCTGCAACGCTATTCTCGGCTGTTCAGTCTTTTCCAGAGCCTGCATACTGTTCTTTATCAGGTTGATCAGAATTTGTTCGATCAGTTTTTGATCAGCCGTAAGATCCAGATCTTCAGGTTCGATCTCTACGATGAAGTCGATTCCCCGCTGCCGCAGTTCTTCTCCCATCAGACCGGTGATATTGTCGAATAACTGGATAATCTGAAAAATTGAGAAATCGGGTTTTGGGATCTTGGTCAGATTACGATAAGTATTTACAAAATGCAGCAATCCGTCACTTCTGCGATGTATTGTTCGTAATGCATTCTGAATGTCTATTATCGTTTCATCAGCGATCTCCTGCGGTTTATTATCAGTAGTATCGAAATCATTCAAAATCTCGTTTACAGTTGAGGAAAGCGATGAGATCGGAGTGATGGAATTCATGATCTCGTGAGTAAGAACACTGATCAGTTTCTGCCAGGCTACCAGTTCCTGTTCCTCCAGCTCGGTCTGGATATTCTGCAGGGAAATTAATTTGAAGGCACTGGTTTTAAGCTTGAATTCTTTGGCACTCACGATCAACTGACAATAATCGTCTTGATTCTGAACTTTAACCAGAGCTCTGGATCCAGACCTGAGGTTTTTCATTACTTTCACCAGTTCACTGCTTACCTCTTCCAGATGGTCAATATTCCGAAGTTTACTCAAACGCAGCAGTTTTTTGGTGGCGTTGTTGATCAATTCAACAGAACCGTCAGGAGTATATGCGATCAAACCGATACCGATATGCTGAATGACATTCTGGAGATAATGAAAATTCGTCTCTTTTTCTGACCTGATTTTTTGAAAATCCATTATCACTTGATTGAAAGCTGCTTTCAGATCATCATACGCTTTGCCCAATCCTTCGATCTGAAAAGAACGGGAAAAATCTGAGTAACGAATTGATTCCAGAAAATTAGTCAGATATCGATTTGTTTTCTCCACATAATGGATCAAGGCGAATATCTGATAAAATATAACTACACTGAGAAGTACAGGAGTGATATGGAATCCGGATTGGAATATGATATAGGCAAGCAGGAATATTGTCAGGACAATAGATATTATTCTGATGATGCAGATGATGCGAAAATTTTTAAAGACCATATTTTTCGATCCGCCGATAGAGAGAAGTTCTGGTTAAACCGAGTTCTTTTGCAGCCTGGGTGATGTTTCCCCGATGTTTTTTCAGAACTCTGTTGATGATATTTACTTCCACTTCCTCAAGATTGAAATTCTGCAGATCGATTTCTTCACCGTCGCAATTTTTGTTGGAGAGAATGAAATCCGAAGGCTGCAGCAATTTTGTTTCTGCCATGATCACAGCTCTCTCCAAAGCATGCTGTAGTTCTCTGACATTTCCCGGCCATTGATAATATTCCAGCTTTCGGTAGGCTTCGGTGTTGATGGTCTGGATGTCTTTCTTGTATTTTCTTTTAAAGTTGTTGAGAAAGAATTCAGCCAGCGGTTTGATGTCCTCAATCCTTTCTCGAAGCGGCGGGATGTCTATCTCCACAGTATTGATCCTATATAGTAGATCCTGGCGGAATTTATTCTCTTTTGCCATTTTATGGATGGGCATATTAGTTGCACAGATAAGCCTCACATCAATCGGTCGGCTCCTGTTCGAGCCAACTCGGATCACTTCCCTTTTTTCTATGGCAGTTAGCAGCTTGGCCTGCATGGGAAATGAAAGATTACCGATCTCGTCCAGAAATAGAGTACCACCCGATGCGATCTCAAATCGCCCGGCGCGATCTTTTTTAGCATCGGTATAGGCACCTTTTACATGACCAAAAAGTTCACTTTCAAACAGCGTTTCGCTGATCGCACCAAGATCAACACTGATAAAGACATCGTTGGCACGATTCGAATTTCTATGCAGAGCTCGGGCTACAAGCTCTTTACCGGTACCATTTTCACCCAGAATCAACACACTGGCATCTGTCTCGGCAACTTTCTTGATCGTGGCAAAGACTCTGTTCATCGCTTCGGAAGTACCGACAAAATCATGAAACGGCTGATCCAGAGATGCACTCAATTCCTGTTGCTTTAACCGCAGATTGGATGCTTCCAGCCGGGAATTTCGAAGTCTGATCGCAGATGATAATGTCGTTAGCAGCTTCTCATTTTGCCATGGTTTCAGAATAAAATCAACTGCTCCGGCTTTTACTGCTTTAACGGCTTTCTCAACATCACCATATGCAGTGATAAAAATGACCACTGCATCAGGATCTATCTCCAGTATTTTCTGAAGCCAGTGATATCCCTCCTGCCCGCTGATCATATCCGTGGAAAAATTCATATCAAGTAGGATAACATCAAAATTTTCATTCTGTACAAGATCAGGTATACAACTTGGATCAGTCTCGGTTACAATATTGTTGACATGCTGTTTCAGCAATAATTTGAGTGCGATCAGTATGTCCTCGTTGTCATCAACGGCTAGAATATTGCCGAATTTCTTTAACATAATTATCTCCTGCCAGCTTTTTCTCTCCGATATCAGCTTCCAATAATTAATTAGGATTTAAATAGTCAATAACTTTTGGCATATTTTGTACGGAAGCGTACAACTGATGTTATGGAAACGAACGCTTATGCACATTTAACGGAAACCTAAAGAATTGCAAAACAAAGAGATATGTTATATGGTATGGGAATTGCTTCAATCAATGTTCAATTAAACATAGAGGGGCTTTAATGGACAGGATAATAGAGAAGAAAAAATGGACTCCAAAGAAAATAATCTGGATATCATCAGGGGCTTTGTTCGTTATCGTAATTCTTTACAGTCTGATATTTGGTGATCACAGTTCAAAGTTTAATGTCAGGCAAGAAAGGATCACGATAGCTGAAGTCACGGAAGATTTTTTTCAGGATTATATTTCGGTAACTGGAACGGTAACTCCGATCAGAACGGTTTTCCTGGATGCCATGGAGGGTGGAAAGGTTGAAGAGATTCTTTTGGAAGAAGGTACGATGATCGAATCCGGTCAAATAATCCTCAGACTCAGTAACACCAATCTCCACCTTAATATCATGAACAGGGAAGCAGAGCTGGCAGAGCAGATCAATAATCTTCGTAACACCCGGCTGCTCATGGAACAGAACATGCTCAATCTGAAACAACAGATCCTGGAACTTGATTACCTTGTCTTACAGCAGCAGAAGACGTATCTGAATAACGAATCATTATTTGAAAAAAAATATATATCCGAAGAAGAATTTAACGATTCCAAAGAACATTTTGAATATCTGCTGAAAAGAAAAGAACTCGTTATCGAAAGCCAGAAACAGGATTCACTGTTCCGCAAAGTACAGATCGAACAACTGGAAGATTCGGTCGATCGTATGCAGGAAAACCTTAAATTAGTCAGACAGAAACTGGAGAATTTGAATGTCCGGGCACCGATCAGCGGTGAACTTGCTTCGGTGAATGCCGAGATTGGGCAGGCAATCAACGCCGGGGAAAGACTGGGGCAGATCAATGATCTGACTTCGTTTAAAATTCAGGCTGAAATTGATGAACACTATATTTCCAGGATTAAACGTAATCTTTTCGGCGAATTTGAGTTTGTCGGAGAAACATATCAAGTCCAGTTAAAAAAGATCTACACGGTTGTACGTAACGGCAGGTTTTCTGTTGACCTGGAATTTGTCGATGAAGTGCCCCAGAATATCAGAACCGGTCAGACTTTTCGGGTGAAACTTGAATTAGGAAATCCCAAAGAAGCTCTACTGGTGCCTAAAGGAGGATTTTATCAGACAACCGGTGGACAGTGGATCTTTGTCGTAAATGAATCAGGTGATTATGCTGTTAAACGCGATATTCGTCTGGGCAGTATGAACCCGAGATTTTATGAAGTACTGGAAGGACTTGCTGCCGGCGAAAAGGTAATCGTATCGAGTTATGAGAATTTCGGTCAGGCCGATAAATTGATATTGAAATAATAACATAAACGGAGGTATGGAATGATCAAGACAAATAATCTTACAAAGATCTATCGCACTGAT
>JAFGMF010000226.1 GCA_016927675.1 Candidatus Cloacimonadota bacterium | reverse complement strand
GCTCAGTCATCTGATTTAATTGCCGGAGTAAGATTCAAATCGCCTCTGGATCAGGATGAAGGTGAAATTTACGCCCAACTCTGGCAGGACGACTATCTTATCAGCGAAATTGAGATCACAGAATTCTCTCAGGGCGAATGGCTCGAAACGATTTTACCGGTTATGGTTATCCCTGATCCGGAAAAGAACTATTATGTCGGTTATAAGATACATTCAATTAACGGAAAACTTGCCTATCATGATAACGGTCCACAACAGGCTGGCAAGGGTGCTTTCTTCAGAATGAGTGGCTGGACTGCCCTGCCGGCAGCTGTTAATGATTTTAACTTCTGTATCGAAGCGATATTTGCCTCTCAAGAATTTGCAACTGTAACCGGGCAAATTGTTCTCGACGGGGGAGAAGGCAATATCCTAGATGTTGCCGTAAAAGCAGGAAACTACATTACTCATCCTGACCCTTCGGGAAATTATCTGCTGGATCTGAAAGCAGATGATTACCTGCTTACAGCTTCCTTGAATGATTACAACTCTGCTTCGATCGATCTGAGTCTGGATTGGGATGAATTGCTTGATGATCAGAATCTCACTTTAACCTATGGGGTTGCTTATGAAGATGATGTGATCGGTCTGAACACCCATTTAAAGGCAAACTATCCCAACCCGTTCAATCCGGAAACTCGGATCGGATTCAGTCTGTTCGGTGAGAAAAGACCTGTTACTCTTGCAGTATATAACCTGAAAGGTGAACTGGTAAAAACCCTGATAAACGCAGAACTTGAAGCCGGTGACTGGGAATTTGTCTGGAATGGTGCTGATCAATTGAATAGACCAGTTTCCTCAGGTCTATATCTGTATCGTCTTGATACCGGTGACTTCAGTTCAACCCGGAAAATGCTGTTGTTAAAATAATTTACTTCCAGTAAGGAATATTCTCTGTTATTAGTTTGAAAATCCTTTTATCCCGATAGCGTTGATATTTCTTGTTCCAATACTCTGCGTTGGAACACCAGACTGCACGCTCTGCGTGAAAAGACAAAGTTGTTATACCTGCTGGAGCGGAGATATCTGCATTCCAACCGGGAATTTCTCAAGAATAAAAAAGATAAAAATCGCTTTGAAGTAAGAGGAAAAAATCAAATGCCCGACTGGATGCACGATCTGGTCAGGCAACGTCTTAATAGTATGTTGTATCATGATCTGGTGATAAAAGTAAATTCTCCTGAAATAGAATCTTTCTTTGAAAAGTGTGGCAATTCCACCAACAGAAGCTGCACGTAAATTAATCAATTTATTTCTCAATAAAAGCTTAATCTGGTGACAAGATTGATTGACATTATGTAAATTATAATTGACAAATAGTATAGTATAATTTCCATTGGCATTGATTTTTGTTGACTAAAATCAGGGGTGTAGATGGCTGTTCTCAAGAATAAAGTCAGATTATACAGATTCAGGAGTAATGAAATGACTCAGCAGCAGCTTGCGGATCTTGTTTCAGTTTCCAGGCAGACAGTTCATGCGATAGAAAAGGGCAAGTTCAATCCTTCGATCAAACTGGCTTTGTTAATCGCCGGAATATTCAAAGTAGCTGTGGATGAGTTATTCTGGTTGGAAGATGATGTCTCTTCGGCTGAAGATCTGAACTGATAAAGGAGATAAAATTGATCAGATTATATATTGCCTATCTGATTGTAGGTGTTGTAGGATTGCTATCGGTTATACTCTGGGGAATTCCGGGGATGTACAGTCTGAATTCTGGTTTCCTGATCTTCCTTTTCAAGGGTCACCGGTATGATGAGCGTGAGATTCAATTAAGACGCCGCGCTCTGAACCTTTCTCTCGGAACGGCGATGATCCTGTTGATAAATATCTATGTATTATCCCGGGTGATCGATTTTGGACCATTTCTTCGGCATAACTGGGTTGGAATAATGATATCAGGCGGATTTATCCTGCATGGTCTTAACGGTCTGATCATTTTCAGAAATAATTGAGATAAGGAGTAGTAATAATGCAATGTAAGGGTGAGATATTAGAAAAAAACAAGCTGGGCAACAAGGTAAATCGAACCTGTAATGAGAAGCTTAAAGAACATGCCATATTCTGTCCTGTCTGTGGAACGCCCACTGCAGCTTTAAAAACGGATTTATCTGCCTTACAGAATCTGAGGCAGGGGTGGGATGAATTCAGGATGATTATCGGGCGGATTTTCCCCTTTTCCATATTCATGGCAATAATAGCGCTGGGATTACCCGTTCTGGCTTTGTATCTGGGCAGTGGGGACTATTTCCGGACGAATTTATTTCTGTTGCTAACTGTACCATTTGCATTGGTATTTTTCACACTGGTTGACCAATTTCAGGCTGGATCTTTTCAGATTGGCATGTATGTTAAGAATTTAAAATATTATCCTGCATTTTTTCTTTTTACCATGATCAATATTCTGTACTATATTCTGCTGAAAATCATCTGCACCGGATATCTGTTGAATCTGGCTACAGATCCGATACTTCATTTGGTTCGCTTCATCATGGCTATCTACTGGATGGCGATTATATTACCGGTACCTTATCTGATGATTGAAATTGAGAAAAATCCTTTAAAGGCGATCCTGCTTGCCTATAAGGCAGGATCTGAAACCCGTTGGCAGCATTTTTTTCTGCTAGTTTTCATATTATTAATAAATTTCATCGGAATGCTTCTTGCAGGAGTAGGTCTGTTTATCACCCTTTCCTTCTCTTATTATCTGATCTATAAATACAGTGCCATGATGAGAAATTATGAATTATTCAATAAACCTGATAAAGAATAGAGGAAATCATGTTTAAAAAAAAGGAAAAGAAAATTAAAAGAAAAAAGCATTTAATTCAGGAATATACGGAAGCGATTCTATTCGCTTTTGTTGTTGCCTTTGTTATTAAAAATTATATCTTTCAGAATTTCAAGATCCCTTCTTCTTCTATGGAAAGTACTATGCTGATCGGTGATTATCTCTATGGTGACAGATTGAAATACTATTTTACCGAACCTCAGCGTGAGGATATCGTTATTTTTCAATATCCTGCAGATCCAGCTGAACCCGGGCTGCCGACAGTGGAAAATCCCAATCCGAAATATAGCAGAGAAGATTTTGCCTTGCTTTTGAAACCCGTTTACTGGGACAAAATTAACAAGAAAATCATCTGGCATCAGAAAAAAAATGTAGTGAAGCGGATTATCGGGATGCCCGGGGATACGATCACGGTTGTGAACAAAGAAGTTTTCATTAACGGCAATTCATTTGTCAGAGACTACGAACAGCATATTGACAGTCGAATTGTTCCTTATGATCGGGGTGATCTTTACTGGAACAATGAATTTATGGGCAGTCGCGATAATTTCGGTCCTGTTATTGTACCCGAAGATCATTATTTTGTACTTGGAGACAACAGAGATGTAAGCGCAGACAGTCGGTTCTGGGGATTTCTGGGCAGGAAGGAGATTACCGGCAGACCGCTTTTCATTTTTTTCTCTCTTGGACAACCTCCAGCCAAAGATATCAGAGAGCTGGTTCTTAGACAGCAGGGAATTATCAATCCTCCGTCAAATGTACGCTGGAACAGGCTTTTTAAGTTTTATTGATCATTTTAGAAAATTGGAAATGAGGATCATGGTAACATCATCTCTGGATCCATTGTTCTGTGAGATCTGATATAGAGATTTAAGGGCATTATCGAGATTTTTTGTTCTGGACAGCAGATTTTCGATTTTCCGATCGGGGATAACATCTGTAAGACCATCGGAGCAGATCAGAATGATATATTTCTCTGGTAATTCAATACTGTCTGAGAAAATTTTACATGATGGTAGAAATCCGATTGCCTGGGTAACAAGATTCTTTTCCGGCTGAGTTATGATATCTTCTTTAGAGATCATACGCTGTCTGTACTTTTCCCAGACTATAGAGTGATCTTCAGTAAGTTGAAATAACCCATTATCGCTGAACAGGTAAATTCGACTGTCACCGACATTATAAATTTCAGCTTTTCTATCCAGCAATAACAGAGCTGATAAAGTAGTTCCCATTCCACGGTATTCGGATTTTTCCTGTGCT
>JAFGMF010000225.1 GCA_016927675.1 Candidatus Cloacimonadota bacterium | reverse complement strand
ATGGTTTCTTCCTGACTGCATCGAGGAACGAATAAAAGACGGAATGGGCGGAGAGAACGGATTGCTGATTGTTGAGCAGAATTTCCCACCTCTTACGAAAACTGACCTGAATCAACAGATATTCACATTTAATCTGAGATGTACTGAAATCACTGAGTTAATTAATCCGATAACACCTGAAAGAGTTGAAATCAAGTTTAAAGCTTACCGGCAGAATCTGGCAGAACTTCAGATCTGCCTGGCTGATCAGAAGATAGAAAAAACATTAACTTTAATTGATTCTGACCGTTATTTTGATTATTTTTCTTTGGATGTAATAATACCTGCCGAAACCGAGTTCATAAAATTTTATCTTATCCTGTCACAACACAAAAAAAAAATATATCTGGGAGTCAACGGATTTTGTGATAATCTGACTGATATCCAGCCGTTCATCTTTAAAAACTCACCTGAGCAGATTTTTAATACTCCGGACTGGGTGAAACATGGCATTATTTATCAGATATTCCCGGATCGTTTTTATAACGGCAACCATGAACTGGATCAGGATTTCTCTGAATGGTATTACCAGCAGCCAGCCCCGGGTCATGATCTGCCTTCTGGACAAGAGCATAATGCGTTTTCTCTGGTTGATGACTGGTCTGATTCCAGCAGTCTCCGAGCAGACTCAAAATCTCCTTCGCGTAAAGCCAACACGAATTCTTTCTTTGGTGGAGATATTCCGGGAGTCATGAAAAAACTCGATTATCTATCAGATTTAGGAATTACAATTATCTATTTCAACCCTGTATTTCCTGCCCGATCAAATCATCATTACGATGCTGCAGATTTTTTAAAGATAGACCCTCATCTGGGCAGCGAACAAGACTTCAGGGAATTAGTATCAACCTGTCATCAAAGAGGGATAAAGGTAATTCTCGATGTTGCTTTCAATCATACCGGCGATACCTTCTGGGCTTTTCGTGATGCTGTCGAAAAAGGTCCGGAATCAGAATTCTATTCCTGGTACGAATGGAAAAAATGGCCTCTGCCATCAGAAAACAATAATTTCAACCCTTCTGATTACTATAACTGCTGGTGGGGATTTGCCCATATGCCGGAACTTGATTTTGACCGCAGCCGGCTGAGTCCTTTTGAAAATCAGATTCGTGACCTTGAAGATGCAGATGTCAACTGGCCGGTAGTCAACCATATTCTGGATGCTGCCAGATTCTGGTTAAAGGATATGGATATCGATGGTTTCCGCCTGGATGTTCCCAATGAAGTCCCTTTCTGGTTCTGGAAAATTTTCAGAGAAAAAGTAAAAAGTATTAAATCAGAAGCCTATCTGGTCGGCGAGATCTGGCATGATGCACGGGAATGGGTATCCGGAAACTATTTCGATGCCGTGATGAATTATGCGCACTTCAGAGATCCGGTGCTTAATTTCTTCAATTTGCGTAAATCTACAGCCGAAGATTTCGATGCCAGAATCCGCCAGGGTTTAGTAACTTATCCCAGACAAGCAGTTCAAGTTATGATGAATCTGCTGGACAGCCATGATACCTACAGATTTCTGGAAATTGCCGATGGTGATCATACCAGACTTAAACTGGCAGTATTATTTCAAATGACCTTTGTCGGCACACCTCATATCTGGTATGGTGATGAGATTGGCATGAGAGGCGGTAAGGATCCCGATTGCAGACGTCCTTTCGACTGGGATTATACCCGGGACCAGAGCAAAACAGAATTACGGGATTACTTTCGGAATCTGATCAGATGCAGAAAAGAGCATTCTGAACTGAGGATCGGAGAATATCGTACTTTGCTGGCAAAAGACGGTTTGATCGGCTATAAAAGGACATTGGACAATGAAGAATGCATTATTATTATCAATAATCAAAATAAAAAGATTGACTTGAAACTGGAAATACAGGAAAAAAACGTTTACTGGAAAGATTTACTCAGTAAAAGGAATTTTATACTTGAATCAGGAGCTTTACTCGTTCATTTATCACCCTGGCAGGGTGTGATCCTGAAGAAAATTAAAAAGGGATAATGATAATGAATCAAACCGGTATTCTTTACGATGAGCGTTTTTTCCTGCATAACACAGGTGAACATCTGGAAACTGAATTAAGATTAAAAGCCGTTTATGACGGTATTATGAAATCTAAATTGAAGAAAAAACTCAAGATATTCAAAGCGGTCAATTGTACTCAATACTGGCTGGAAAAAACACATGATAAAAATTATCTTGAAGCTTTCCAGAAAGCATGTGAAAACAGATCCCGTACATTTGGAAGCAACGACAACATCATCAGCCCCCAAACCTACGAAACAGCCACCCTTGCTGCCGGCGGTATTCTTGGAATTGTGAACTTGATCATGACCGGTAAATTGAACAACGCTTTCTGTCCTGTTCGACCTCCGGGACATCATGCCGGGTACGACAAAGCTCAGGGATATTGTTTTATCAATAATATTGCAGTAGCCGCCAGATTTCTTCAGGAAAAATGGGCGCTTGATAAAATCGCAATCGTCGATTTTGATGCCCATCACGGCAACGGAACTCAGCAGATATTCGAACAGGATCCGGGTGTGCTGTTCTGTTCAATCCATGCAGATCCGCTTTTTTCCTATCCCTTCTCAGGATATGAAGAAGAAAAAGGCACAGGACCAGGTCTGGGCTATACACTAAATTGCCCGGTCAAACCAGATGAGCGGGATAAAAACTGGAAAAAAGTCATTAAAAATAAGATTTTCCCGGCCCTGGAAGAATTTAAACCTCAATTTATCCTTGTCTCAGCGGGTTTCGATGCTTTTGAGTTCGATGTAATGTCCAAAATGAGAATAACCCGAGCAGGTTTTATCTGGCTCGAAAAGAAATTGATCAAACTCGCCAGAAAATACTCACAAAAAAGGATTATCTTTATTCTTGAGGGCGGCTATTGTATGAACAGACTGCCTGATCTTGCCGCAGACCTGACAAAAAGTCTGCTGAAATATTAAACATTCCAGCTGAGTTTAATAATATCTTTACAGAATTGAGCAGTCGCATCAGATAATAACAATCGATCCAGTATATAGCTGATTGTTTACAGTAATTAACCACTACCTCTAACTAGATCTGATTATTTCTTCTGTTGCAACGAGTCAGATCCGTCAGCTGCCGGATATAGAATTGTCGAATCATGTTCTTCATCTCATTATTCGATTCGTTCGATTAAAATCGTACAACTTAGGATGATATTTTTCTGTTGATCCTACGGTGTGCAGGAGTCAATTATGGCTGTTTTTATAATTCAAATCTATTCCTGAAAAGTAAGTGTAATATTGGTTTCCCAGTCTGATTTTTTCAGGTTCTCAGCCTTGATCTCAACTTAACAATATTGATCTTTTGATCATCGCCTGATCAAAATAAATATTTACGATTATACTGCTATACTGTCTAAAAATGATCTTGGAATAAAATCTACAATCAATCTCAGCCGAGTTCAACGATCAGTTTGGGAATTACCTTCTTGATCTTCATTTTCGTTAATGCCTGATTCCCTTCGCTGTCCAGTACTACAATTACTATCGCATTTACCGGAGCATTAATGCCGGTACTTGCCATCATAACCGTTCCCTGAGGGGTAACGATCGTCATTTCATTGGTAAGTTCCAGACCGATCTTCCCAGAGGCATCATTAGCAGAGCGCAGAATATCAGTAAAAGTTGCTCCGACAACAGCAAGGTCAATCTTTTTTGTTTCGGAAAGAGTATCAAGAATCTCTCCGGTAAAATCAAGGATCCCGGCTGCTAAAAAACCTTTGATATCTTTGAATTCTTCAAGCAATTCTCTTAAAGCCATTTTACCTCCGAAATAGATTATCCGAGTTCTTTAATGATCTCGGGAACAACTTTCTTCATGTTCATCCTGGTCAGCGCCTGATTACCGTCTGCATCCAGAATTACTATTATCAAAGCATTTACGGGAGCGTCAATCCCAGTACTTGAGATTATTACAACTCCTTTGGGAGTTACAATCGTCATCTCATTGGCTTCTTCCAGACCAATCTTAGCTGATGCTTCATTTGCGTTTCTGAATGTGTCTGTGTATGTGGCTCCCACCATGGCCAGATCTATGTTCTCATCTTCTGCAATTGTTTCCAGAACGTCACCGGTAAAATCTAAAATCCCTGCTGCCAGAAATCCTTTTATTCCTCGAAAATTCTCGAGTAAGTCGTTTAATGCCATTATTTCCTCCTATTATCTGTTTGCAAAGTCAACTCTTCTCACATTCCTTTCTTAATTCAGGTAATATTTTTTTTAATGCTAATTTAGTCAATGCCATATTTCCTTTTTTATCGAGAATCAACATCAGCAGATATCGTCCAAATGCATCCGTGTCCAGAGAATCCATGATTATCGTACTGTGATTTGTCTGTAATATCAATTCTCCGGCTTTATTCATACCGATCACTTCTGTGGCCTGTGAACAATAGCTGAACAGTTCAGTTAAGGCAGACGCTGCCCGGAATGCTATGGAATCGGGATCCGTTCCATAAGATACAATCTCTTCACCTCCGGGGTCAAAAATACTGCAGGCTACAAAGCCATTGATCCCGCCAAATTCTGAGAGTAATTTTTTAAATCTTGCTCGATCAAAACTGCTTTCAGGTTTTTCT
>JAFGMF010000224.1 GCA_016927675.1 Candidatus Cloacimonadota bacterium | reverse complement strand
GTATGAATATCTATCATGATCGTTTTACGCTGTGGATGGCATCAGCAAAGTCTCTGATCAGGTGCGGATCGTTTTTCTTTTCCAGAATATCACCGGTTACAATGATATCAGCTCCCGCAAGAGCTTTTTTACGGGCTATTTCCGGTGTTTTAATTCCACCTCCGAGAATAACTGGAAGTGAAATGTTTTGCCTGATCGCTTTGATCATATCATCAGGCACAGGATATTTTGCTCCGCTGCCGGCATCGAGATAGAGAATTTTCATCCCCAGATATTCACCCGCCAGAGCATGGGCAACGGCAATATCACTCTTGGTTCTGGGGATTGGCATGCTGCTGCTCATGAAATGAACCGAAGTGTTATTCCCGGATTCGATCAGCATGTAAGCAGTTCCTATTGCTTCCAGGTTATAATGCTTGATCAGAGGTGCTGCTCGTACTTGCTCACCAATCAGCATTTGGGGATTTCTACTCGAAATAACACTGAGCAATAAAAGAGCATCAGCATATGGCGATACGAAATTAAAAATACCGGGGAAAATTATCACCGGGATATCAACACTCTCCTTGATCTGTTTCAGATTTTCCTCAAACCTGTTGTTCAGCATTAAACTTCCACCCACAAGTATGCCGTCAGCCCCGTATTTCTGACAATCAGAAGCTCTCTGATGTGCTTCTTTCAGGCTTACTTTATCCGGATCCAATAGACAGAAATAACTTGCCTGTTTTTGGGTGAGTTCACAAATTTTATCGTATATTTTCATATATGTTCCCCGTCCAAATCAATATAAGTAAAATCAGCATATCTAGTTTCATGCCTGTTGAGATCATCCGGATTTCCTTTTCTGATCTAGTTGCTGATAATCTTATCAGGAAGATGATCACCGGAATACTTACCAGAAGATTCAACAGTAAAAAGTAGGTTATCGTTAGATAGTGCTGAGAAAAAAGATAATTTATCAACAGGATAATTGATACTCCCGGGATTATAGAAAATAATGATGCTCGCTGTTTTCCGAAAACTGTGGCAAGGGTTCTGGCACCCTTGGCAGAATCTCCGGAAATGTCTTCAATATCTTTGGTAAATTCCCTTAACAAAGTAAACAGCAACGCAAAGACGGTTATGATCAGGCTGTTATGCAGGTTTCCATTAGCCAGACCGCCGAATAGAAAAGTGGAGGCGGCAACGAAAGCAATGATCAGATTTCCACTTAAAAGCTTCTTCTTGAAATATTTCGCATAACTGATCAGAAATATGGTATTTATTATTGCAATAATCAGACAGTAGATATTGCGGAGGAGAATACTGAATCCCAGTCCCAGTCCGAGAAGCAGATAAGCGTATAGCTCAGCTTTTTTTAAAGATAATTTACCTCGTGGTAAAATTCTTTTAGGCCTGTTGATAAGATCAATTTCGTAATCAAAAACATCATTGATAACATATCCGCCTGCAGCGATCAGGATTGCCGACAGAATCGCGTAAATAATATTCTCAGATATCAGAAAAGGCAGACCGTAAGTTGCACCAAAAAAAACGCATATAGCTGTGAATATACAGTTTACAGGTCTGATAATTATTAGATATGACATAGGTTTAAGGTAACCTGTCCTTGATCATGTTGACGAATTCGATCAAAATGTCGTTATTTTTCATATTTTTGATCAGATTATAAGAATCACGCAGAAGTTTTTCGGCTGTTTTTTTGGCTTTTTCCAGGCCGATCAGATTTGAATAAGTAGCCTTATTATTGCGGAAATCCTCACCCGGTTCTTTTCCCAGAACATCAAAGTTGCCAACTTCATCGAGAATGTCATCAACAATCTGGTAAGCAAGTCCCAGATTCAAGGCAAAATTGCTCAGAGTAATGGTAATGTTTTCTTCAGCGTCGAATGCAGCACAGGCAAGCTCCATTGATGCCTGCAAAAGGGCTCCCGTTTTTTTCAGATGAATATAGCGCAGAGTATTAACATTTATCTTTTTTTTGGCTGAAAGTATATCCACTGCCTGACCACCGATCATTCCGCGGGTGGACATTGCTCTGGTAATGATTCCGATGCAGTTTAGAGATATCTGTCTGTTTTTCAGATCAGTCAGTATTTCGATTGCTTTGGTTATCAGGGCATCTCCGGTAAGGATTGCAGTGGCTTCTCCGAATTTGACATGACAACTTGGTTTACCTCGTCTTTCCGGAGCGTTATCCACACTGGGGAGATCATCGTGGATCAATGAAGCAGTATGAACAAATTCGATTGCACAGGCGATTGGCAGAAGCCTTTCCAGCCGGTTGATGTTCTTCCTGCCAATAAGCATCTCATAGGTTGCAAAAAAGAGGATAGGCCGTAATCTCTTGCCACCGTTGAAGATTGAATAACGCATGGCTTTGTGCAGCTCAACCGGATACTGTGTCTCCGGTGGAAGAATTTCATCAAGTGCTTTTTCCAGTATTTCTTTCCTGGTTTTGAAATATTCTTGTACTAACAAATTTACCTCTTTATCATGGTTTATAAGGAAGTTCTATCCGTTTCCCAAGACGAGCAGAAGCATACATTGCCAGAATTATTTCCAGAGATTTTCTGCCGCTGCGCCCATCTGTATTGGGCGTTCCATTACCCCTGAGGACATCTACCACATTCTGGAGATAACTTTGATGACCATGACCATAAACGCTGGAAATCTCACTATCGGCTACTTCTATCATTTTGTCGTCATCATCATAATCTTTAAATTCCCAGTGTTCAACTTTATTTACTGCTATTCCACCAATCTTGACAGTACCGGTTTCACCAAGAACTGTGATGGAACCTTCAAGATTTCGGGGGAAAGAGTTCATAGTAACTTCAATGATACCGGTTGCGCCATTTTCAAAAAGCAGTAACCCTCCACCTTGATCTTCTGTTTCGATCTTGTGGTTCATGGTAACCGTATTTGCCATTACAGAAGACACCGGACCCATCAACCATTGAAGAAGATCAAAATAATGGGATGCCTGGTTCAGAAAAGCTCCGCCATCATATTTCCATGTTCCCCGCCAGTCTGCCAGATCGTAATAACTCTGTGGTCTAGTCCACCTGACGGTTGCAGAAATGCTGAAAAGCCTGCCGAATCTTCCCTTGTCTATTGCCTTTTTTAACAGTTGGATCGGTGGATTCAAACGGTTTTGTTTAACCACAAAAAGCTGAACTTCATTATCGTCACATGCCTGGACCAACCGGTCAGCTGATTCAAGATTAATTGCCATTGGTTTTTCCGTGACAACATGAATTTTTCTGAGTGCGGCATTAATACCCATTTCCGGGTGAAGTCCACTGGGAGTACAGATCAAAACAGCATCCAGGCTTTCTTTATCCAGCATTTTAAGATAGTTATCGTAAATCTGAGGGATTTGATACTGCTCTGCCGATTTTTTTGCTCTTTCCATGATAATATCACAGCAGGCAATCAGTTTAGCATCTTCAATCTTACTGACAGCCTCAAAATGTTTTGCAGATATCCTTCCACATCCGATCAGACCAAATTTAATAATCTTCATTGATTCTTTCCTTAAAAAATATAAATTATTATCAATTTATTAATTAACTACTTTACTGTCAATAAAATATTCAAGCTATTTAAATCCCAAATCCAGTCTCAGAGCAAACTTCGGAGATGTAAATTTATTATCTCACGGCTGAACAAGTGACCTGTAAAGCAGGTATAATTGTAACAGCCTTATTTTATTTAAGTTACGGAAAAAGTGCTTGACAGAATATTGGGCTTTATAAAGTAGGTGCATCGGTAGTATTAAATAAGAAGGAGAAACACATGACAAAAGCAGATTTAGTAAGGAATGTTTCAGCTGAGACCGGGATCATTCGTAAAGACGTTGCTCTGGCTGTTGATGCTTTTCTGGAAGCCGTTAAAGATTCAATGAAGGAAGGAAAACATATTGAAATCAGAGGATTTGGCACGTTCAAACTTAAAGTAAGGAAAGAAAGAATTGGGCGTAATCCCAAAACAGAAGAAAAAGTTAAAGTCCCTGCCCGTGTTGTTCCTACATTCAAATTTTCCCGTGCTTTTAAAGATGAAGTTGATGATGCAAACAAAAATATTTTATAATCGCCTGTTGGAGGATTAATGCCTTGCGGTAAAAAAAGAAAACGTTACAAAATTTCTAATCATAAAAGAAAGAAGAGACTTCGTAAAAACAGGCATAAGAAAAAAGGTAAATAAACCAGGTTCTGTTTTCGCAATACTTTTTATGATTCTGCCGAAATCTCAGGGGATTTCGGCTTTTTTTATAAATCTTCTTCTGTCAGGATTTCAAAGTTGTTTTGCAATAGTAGATCTGTGGTTATCCCGTTGCCTGAGATCAGGTTATGCTGATGGTTCCCATCATAGATCTGACCTTTTCCACATGAAGGCGAGCGCTGTTTCAAAATGGCTTTATTACATCCTGATAAACGGGCAATTTTCAAAGTTTCTGCAGCACCCAGAAGAAAATTTTCTGTTATATCCATTCCACTCCCTGTGACTACTTTTCCACATTTTATTTCTGCAGGATCACGAGGAGTTGGCAATCCTCCCAATTGTTCTGGGCAGACAGGTATCAGGATCTTATCTATTGTCAAAGATAGGATTTTTTCATTCAGATTATTACCGCCATCGTACTTGCAGTTTACTCCAAGAAGGCAGGCGCTGACGATTATATATTCCATGTTATAATCGGCTTTTTAATTCTGCAAGCTTCTTTATCGCTTCCAGTGGAGTAAGATTATCGATATCGGTATTTTTTATCTCTTCCAGAATTTCGTTTTT
>JAFGMF010000223.1 GCA_016927675.1 Candidatus Cloacimonadota bacterium | reverse complement strand
TCATCATAATCAATATCTCCGTCGCCGTCTGTGTCACAGGTTTTGCTCCACATCAGACCCGTTACATTATCCGTAATTGTCCCATCGCCATTGTCGGTATAATCCGACTGATTACCAGCAAACTGGGCATCCTGACCGTAAAAGGGCTCTCCGGCTTCAGGCGCGGTTATCACATTGAAATTATTATAAAAAAGAAATTGTCCGCTGTCAACAACGGGATATGTGATATCCGCTGCAAGTATTGAATACGTTAGTACTGAAAAAAGAAAAATTATCCTGATCATTATCTGCCTCCGGTATAGCAGACATGATCAGGTTGATTATCCTGCAAATTTTTTTTTCCGGATTTCAGTATGCAATTACGAGCAGGGAATTGTCTGATAAATTGACTAACTGATCAGGTAATATTTTTTATTGATCTTACTAAGAACTCTGATTGAGATTTCTTGAAGGAATATAAATATTGTGAAAAATTAAATTCTCCTCAGGAGATGAACCTGATTACGAAATTCTTGATAATTATTTTTTCCTCTGCTTATTGCTTCTGTCACATTACCTGCCGGCATCTTCAGTAAAAACCAGGAAAAACTCAGCTGTTTAACTCAGCGTCAGAACCTGGCGATCATCGTTCTTCATGAAGAAAGTCCGTTGGAGTGAAGTCTTGGCATTTCAACGGAGACCCTTGGAACGAGGATCTGGGATTTTATCTGGTTCCTATGCTCTGCGTTGGAACAGCAGACTGCACGCTCTGCGTGAGGAGAGCATGTGTTATGTCCGCAGGAGCGGAGATCGGGCATTCCAACAGGCAGCGTTGGAATGAGTAATCCGCCAGCTGCAGGTGTTGTCTGTTCTGTCAACCTGTGCGTTTGTGTTGATCATGAAGGTTTGATATAACTATAATATTATCAACAAATTATGATACTTAAATGCTGATTAATGTTGTTAACAGCGTTAAAGATATCCCAAAAAAAATTGACAGTCAGGGCTTGAATACGTTTTTTCCGATCAGTATTCATTAAAAATTAAAAAATATCTAATAGGGGATTTGGTGAAATCAAAATCAATTTCAACAGGGCTGGTTATTTTCTTTTTGGTGATAGTGCTTTCATTCGCTGATTTAATGTCAACGGAAGGTTCTGTTGAGGAAGAGGCAGACATTCAATACATAGAATCTGATGATGGTAACAGGATCCCGGTTGTTCAGGATCCCTGTCAGATGAAGGGCTCAGCACATGAAGAGGCAGAGAAATACATCAAAGAATACAGTTATCTGCAAAATGAGATCGATAACGGCAAAATCGCTATTGAAGGGATCAATGCAGGTGAACTGGAAGATAAGGATATTTTATCCAGAATAATTGAACTGAGTTTGTATAACTGGGCTTGTGATAACGGTTATGAGTTACATAACACAAAATCATTGGGGCATTATTTCTGCAGGGAAATTCAGGAAAATAATCAGGGGTTTTACATCGGCATTATGATGGATGGTTACCTGCCGTCTCAAGGGATCAGAAAAGGCAGCGCAAATCTTGATCTGGACGTTCGCGGTCGTTTTATGGAAACTTATTATCTTCAGGTCGTGATTACTAAATTAAATCCTGAACCGAACGAATCCAGCGGGACAGAAATGAATGAAGAGGCACAAAAGATACTCAATGAGGTCGTAGATTTTGCCTATAAATGGGGATTTAATTATTATACTGAGTTGATCAGGCTGGCTGGGGAGAAATAATCAGCTTTCAGCCAATCTGATTTTTCAGGTCTTGATTTCTTATTTCAATTGCGTAATTAAAAAAAAACTTCCGAAATTATGACGATTTCGGAAGTTTTTCGTTTAACTGGAGAACAGACTATTTCATCATTACCATTTTATGACTGTATGATGTTTTTCCTGCCTGAACCCGGCAGAAATAAACGCCGCTGGCAACTGCTTTCCCCGACTCATCCCTGCCGTTCCAGATAACTGATCCAGTCAAAGATTCATCATTTATTATCCTGAATTCTGTAACTGTCTGTCCGTGGATATTGTACACACTGATGATTATCTCTCCGCTGCAGGTCTCCGGAAGAGAGTATTCGATAACCGTGTTCGGATTGAAGGGATTGGGATAATTTCGGGCTCCGATCCATTGTGGAATTTCGGGCAGATCGGGGTCCTGATTATCCGGAGGGATAACAGCGGTAAGCGGTCCGAAAGTTTGAGAAAAACCACTTATATCAATGCTTTCCAGCCAGTAGTAATAGGTTGTGCCGCTTGCAGCTGGCAGTTCGTCCAGATAGCTGTAATCAGTTGGCTCGGATGTGGTACCCGCCCCGGGGATAATATCTGTGTTGAGTTGCATTGATTCATTTAACTCTTCAATAATGTTTCGATAAACAAACCAGCCCAGATTGCCGGTTTCACTCTGAGTCGTCCAGTTGAGCAGAACAGCGTTATCGGCAAAAAGAGAAGTGAAGGAAGATAATGTTACCGGAAGATAGTGATCGCCGGACGAAGTAAAGGTGATCTCACTGAAATCCGATATACCATCCATATACAGATAATCATCTGCTGTAACATTGGTATTATCGGCTCCTTTATTATAGAGGAGATAACCCTGATTAACAAATTCGCCCGTACCATATTCAGGACGTTTCCACAGGCTTATGTCTGTAGGATCACCATTTTCGAAATTCGAAAAAAGAGAAGGATTAACACCCGGGATATCGCTGATAAGGAATCTGATTTCGGAACTGAAAGTAAATCCGGTGTGATTTGTAAACAGGTAACTGGTACCGGCGATATTCAACTCAGATCCGATCAGACCACTCAAATCAGTTGGCTGTTCGTTATATTTACTCACGGTGATATCGTCTGTGCCGGTAGCACCGGAAACACCTGAAAAGTCAACCGTTACACCTGTACCGGTAAAATCGATAGGGTCGGGATCCGGTTCTTCCGCGGGAATTGACTGGGTGGAAGTCTGATTTGGATTATTTGCAGTAGTAAAGGTTTTATCCGAGCCATAGGTTGTGCCGATTACGTTGGTGGCTTTAACCCGGTAATGGTAAGTCGTATATTCATCCAGTTCGGATAACGAAGCCTGAGCAGCCTGATCACCAGCACCTGTTAACGGGCTTTGATCTGCAGTTATCTCTGAACCATAGTCTTCGGTTAATCCATATTCGAATACTACCGTTGTCTCAGCTTCATCTCCATTTACGGTTCCATTAAGCCTGGCGAATACATGATTGACACTCGAAGCATTATCAGTGACAGCAGTAGGCGCAACATAATTCTGAGTTGTAAAAGTTGCCGGGAAATTGTATTCGGAATATGCTGTTCCAACAGAATTTGTCGCATAAGCCCGGACGTAGTAGAATGTATTTGCAGATAATCCCGTTAACTGACTGATATATGATCCGGTCCCGGAGCCATCTACAGTGAAATTATCTCCGCAATTGCTAAGATTAGGACCCTGCGATGTACTCCAGCAGATACCACGGGCTGTTACGATCGCTCCTCCGTCACTGGTTACATTTCCACCACCCTGAGCGGTGAATTTGGTTATATTACTGATCCCGGCTACAGCAACAACAGGCAGTTCAGGAGCCAGTTCATCGCTAAGCGCGATGTCGTCGATCCTGACTTTATTGATGAGTGATGTAGAGGATTGAATCCTGATATACTTTGCCTGAGAATTGTTTATTGCTACGGAATATGAAGAGGAACTTGCAGTATTGATAGATTTGTCATACTCAGCATAATACCAGTTACTGTTATTAGGTGAATACAGGATGTGCACCTTGCCCGGATTATCAACGTAATAAGCGTTAAATGTGAGAGTCCCGGCTCCATTGGTGAATTGATGGCTGCTGATTTTTCCGGGACCCGGACCGGCATGCCTTATCTCAAGCTCGTAATCACTTCCGGAAGTGTATTGAACTACATCGGTAAAACTCCATTGATTGCCGTTGAAAGTCATTGGAGCATAAGAGGGATACCCGATCGGCTCATAACCTTCCCAGACAGAAGCATCATTGAAATTCTCCAATTCAAAACCTGCCCAGATACTACTCCAGACAAAAATCAAAAAAAACAAAGCTAATATCCATTTCATCATTAACATCCTCACTTAAAATTTATTTGCTGTTGATCAATCAGCCATTTTCATGCCAAATGAAAAGTGAGGATAACACTGCTGGCTCGAGAAGCCTAATGTGTTTGTATAGTGGATGTTAGGAATTTTCCTGTCGTCTCTTTATCGGTCCGGGATAATTGAATTATTCAGACGAAATGTTTTTTCTGAACACAAAATGTCCATCACCCTGAGTGTTGTTCAGATATCGAATTTTTCCAGTTTTTTATATAGATGGCTGCGACTGATGCCGAGTAATTTTGCCGCTTCGGTTTTATTATATCTGGTTTTCTGCAGAGCTTTACGGATAATTTCTTCTTCCGTTTTTAAGGTGAATTTATCGAAAATGTCATCTTCTTCATCATCGCAATGAGATTCATTATTTTTTCTGATATTCTTCAGAATAAGATGATCTTGTCCGATCTGATCGTTATCGGTTAACAGAACCGCGCTTTTAACAACATTCTTCAATTCCCGGATATTTCCGGGCCAGCCGTAGTTTTCCAGTAAGTCGACAGCTTCTCTGCTGAAACCGGTGATTTTTTTAGCAAATTCTGCGTTGAATTCCTTGAGAAAATATGCAGCGATCGTCATAATATCATCTTTTCTCTGCCGCAGAGTCGGCAGATCGATCTTGTATTCGTGAATCCGATAAAACAGATCTTCCCGGAAATTACCGTTTCTAACATCTTCGTAGATGTCATTATTGGAAGCGGCAATAATGCGGACATCTATTTTTTGAGATTTCTCAGCACCCAGTTTCTGAAATTCATTTTCCTGCAGAACTCTCAGAAACTTAGGCTGGAGATGCAGCGGCAGGCTGTTGATCTCATCCAGAAAAACCGTACCTCCGTCTGCGATTTCGAATTTCCCCTTTTTGGCTGCTATGGCATTTGTGAAAGCACCTCTGGTATGTCCGAACAGCTCGCTTTCGAACAAATTATCGGGGATGGCACCGCAGTCAACAGCTATGAAGGGATGACTTCGGCGTGAACTACGATCGTGAATCAGCCGGGCGAACAATTCTTTTCCGGTGCCTGTTTCTCCTTCCAGGAAAACGGTTATGTTTCGGTCAAAAATTCGCTCGATATCTGCCAGAACCCTGCGCACAGGTTCACTGTTGCCCATCATTTCCCTAAGATCGGTAAACTGATCCTGCCTGATCTGCGGACCGGCAGTGATATTATTGATCACGCGCATTATCTCGTTCCGGGCAAATGGTTTGCTGAAAAAATCATGTGCGCCCAG
>JAFGMF010000222.1 GCA_016927675.1 Candidatus Cloacimonadota bacterium | reverse complement strand
AGGAATGTGTATCTGTGCTTATGCTATTGGTGCTGATGAAGGCTATATCTATTGCCGGGCAGAATATCCTCTGGCTATCAAGCATCTCCAGAAAGCGATCAAAGATGCCCGAGCTGCCAATTATCTTGGCAGAAATATTTTAGGAACAGAATTCAATTTTCAACTTCATATCAAAGAAGGGGCAGGTGCTTTCGTTTGTGGAGAAGAAACGGCTTTAATGGCGTCTATCGAGGGGCAGAGAGGAATGCCCAGGATCAGACCGCCTTTCCCCGCTCAGTCCGGCCTTTGGGGAAAACCTACCAATATCAATAATGTGGAAACATTGGCTAATATCCCCTGGATTATTTTTAATGGAGCTGCAGCTTATGCCGCATACGGAACAGAGAAAAGCAAAGGAACAAAGGTTTTTGCGCTCGCAGGGAAAATTAAGAACAGCGGTCTTATCGAAGTTCCTATGGGTATGCCTTTACGTGATGTTATTTACAAGGTCGGTGGAGGTATGTTGACGGATCGACCATTTAAGGGAGTTCAACTGGGCGGCCCTTCCGGTGGATGCTTATCCGCCAGTATGCTTGATACAATAGTGGATTACGATTCGATCAATAAAACCGGTGCGATCATGGGTTCCGGCGGTATGGTGGTTATGGATACTTCTTCCTGTATGGTCGATATTGCCAAATTCTTTTTAGATTTTACTCAGAAAGAATCCTGCGGTAAATGTACATTCTGTCGAGTTGGCACCAAGAGAATGCTTGAAATCCTGACCAGAATCACAGAAGGAAAGGGAGAAATGGAGGATCTGGAAACTCTGGAAGAGCTTGCCGTTAACATCAATAAAGGCTCGCTCTGCGGGCTTGGTCAGACTGCTCCTAATCCGGTACTGACGACAATTCGCTATTTCCGTGATGAATACATTGCTCATATCAGAGATAAAAAATGCGAAGCCGGGGTCTGTAATGCTTTGCTTAAATTTGAGATTGATCCCGATAAATGCGTTGGCTGTACAGCCTGTGCCCGGAAATGTCCTGTAAATTGTATCACCGGTGAAGTCAAGAAAGTTCATGTTATTGACCAGGACAAATGTATCAAATGCGGAACTTGTTATACAGTATGTAAATTCAATGCAATTACAAAATCTTGAGAGGAAGTCTGTATGATAAAAATAAAACTCAATGATAAAGAGATAGTAACAGAACCTGGCAAGACAATTCTCGATGTAGCCCGTGAACATGGTATTAATATTCCGACACTTTGTCATGATCAGGATCTTAAGCCTTTCGGCTCCTGCTGGGTTTGTGCGGTTCAGGTGAAAAATCGTCGTGGTTTTGTAACTGCCTGCGGTACTGAAATATTGGACGGTATGGAAATCATCACTGACTCAGAAGAAATCAGAAAAGCCAGGAAAATGGCTTTGGAACTACTTCTGTCTGATCATTATGCAGACTGTGAAGCACCCTGTAAAATTGCCTGTCCTGATCAGGTGGATGTCCAGACCTATGTTTCCCTGATAGCGAACGGACAATACCATGAAGCAATTGAAGTTATCAAAGAAAATCTGCCCATGCCACTGTCGATCGGACGTGTATGCCCTGCCTTTTGTGAAACTGAATGTCGCAGATCACTGGTTGATCAACCCGTTGCGATCCGGCAATTGAAAAGGTTTGCCGCTGATTTCGATCTTAACGATTCGTGGTCTTTCGTTCCCGAAAAGGAATCAGATAAAGATCAGAAAGTTGCGATCATCGGTGCAGGTCCATCGGGTTTGACCTGTGGATATTACCTGTCTAATAAGGGTTATCAGGTCACTGTTTTTGAGAGTGCCGAGAAAGCCGGTGGCTGGTTGCGTTATGGTATTCCCGAATATCGTCTGCCAAAAACTGTGTTAGACAAGGAAATTGAACTGATGTGTCGCAACGGGATGAAGATACAAACAGGAATCCAGATAGGCAGAGATATTACACTTTCTGAACTCAGCACAAAATATAATGCAGTTTATCTGGCACTTGGAGCGCAGAATGCAGTTCCGATGAAGATCAAAGGCGGTGATCTAAAAGGTTGTTACCTGGGAGTTGATTTCCTTCGTGAGCATGCCATGGGTGACAAACCAAAACTTGGCAGGAAAGTAGCAGTAGTTGGCGGTGGCAATACTGCAATTGACTGTGCCAGAACAGCCCGAAGATTAGGCAGCGATGTAACGATTGTTTATCGAAGAACCAGGAAGGAGATGCCTGCGGAAGCTTATGAAGTTGATGCTGCAGAGGAAGAGGGGGTTAAGTTTCATTTTCTTACCAATCCCGTAGAAAATTTCGTAAAAAAGGGGAAGTTATCTTCCATAAAACTGGAAAAAATGAAACTTGGCAAGCCTGATAACAGTGGAAGAAGGCGTCCGGAACCGACAGGAGAATTTTTCGAAGAGGAATATGACAACATTATATCAGCGATTTCGCAAGCACCTGAAATAACTTTTCTGGCTGATCAGGAAAATCGGATTGAGGGTAAAGAATTGCCACTTACCCGTTGGTCGACAATCGAAACCGATCCAGCTATGTATACAGGGATAGGAAATATTTTCGCAGGAGGAGATTTCCGTCGGGGACCGGCAACTGCAATAGAGGCTATTGCAGATGGTCGGATCGCCGCTCAATCTATCAGTCGTTTTTTACAGGGAGAACTTCTGTTCGATGCGGTTTCCGAGTTTGATGCAAAAAAGGAAAAAGAATTAAAACTGGTCGATCCATTTCATTTCCGGCAATATCAAAAAGTAAATCGTTTCCGTATGCCGGAATTGGAACCTGATGATCGTAATCAGAATTTCAAAGAAGTAGAACTCGGTTACAAAGAAAAGGATGCCAGAAGCGAGGCTGAGCGCTGTCTGGAATGTGGCTGCCTGGTTAATACAACATGTGATCTGCGGAAATATGCGACCGAATACGAAATTGATGTTTCCTTATTCGGTGGAGACAAGAATAAACATCCAATCGATGAAAGTCATCCCTTCATTCTCAGAGATCCGAATCGATGTATCAAGTGCGGGCGGTGTGTAAGAATATGTGCCGAAATCCAGGGTCCAGGAGTACTGGGCTATATCTATCGTGGCTTTACCAGCATGGTCGCACCTGAATTTGGTGAGAGTCTCAAGAATACAACTTGCGAATCCTGCGGGAAATGTATAGAGGTCTGTCCCGTAGGAGCTTTGGTTCCCAGAAATATCAATTATAAATTGAATCCCCATTCTCTGGAAAAAATTACCCAGAATTGTGGTTTGTGTAGTACCGGTTGTCAGATCGATGTTTATAGTCAAACAGATCGGATCGCCTATATCAAACCGGCTGAAGATAACGTGATCAACAACAGAAACCTATGTTTTTCCGGTAAGTTCGGTTGGCAGATGCTTGAAGATAAAGACAGGATATCTCATGCTTATCTGAGAATTGAAGAAAACCTGGAAAATAAGGATAAAACCTGGAAAAAATTTCATGATTTCCGCGAAGCTCAACAGATCATCAAAAAAAACCTTGATGCGGCTCAAACCAAAAAGATATATATATCTCCACTCGTTACCAACGAAGAGATCATGCTGATGCAGAATGTAGCCAAAAATATCGGGGCATCAATTTCTTCTCTTTCTCTACCCAACAGTTTTACCGGGGAGATCTTTAAAACTGATCTGGTTCCCAAAACACTACAGGATTTGGAAGAAGCTGAAGTTATCTTCATTATCGGGAAGTTGAGTCCTGTGATTAAAACTCTGGCAAGAGAACAGCAGCGTAAAGGCAAAAAAATGATCCTGGTTACCAACGAAAAAAAGGATTTCAATAATTTTGCCGATGAACTGTTCGATGAAGACCCGATTGCTGATACTTTGAACAGGATCCTGGAATATTATTCCGAAGATAATGAGATAGATCTGGAAAGAGAGGATAAAGGTAATGCTATCGAACTGGATCTTCCCAAGAAAACTCTTTTCATCTATGCCGGTGAAAATATTTCTGAAGAAGCTGGCTGGAATCTCTGGATGCTGGCGGCAATTGTCTGTGATTTTTCCACAGGTTCAGGTGTTTTTCCTACATCTATCTACGGTAATCGTGCCGGTTTACAGGAACTTGGAATAAAACCGGGAAAACCGGAAAGCTCTGATTTCGTCCTGCTATACGGAGAACTTCCCTGTGAAGATCAGAAAAAAATGCTTAAAAACAGCCGTTTTATCCTCTCGGTAGATACTCATCTTGATGATGCCAATCCCGGACATTTAGTGCTTCCGTTGACATCCTACCTTGAGATAAACGGAACAGCTCTTGCAAGTGATGGTCGTCTGCTGGAGTTTAAAAATCCAAAAAAATCTGACAGATTTCAAAAATATCTGAATAATCTGCTGGAAATGGATCTAATCAAACCTGAGCAGGTGAAGCCGGAATACTGGCAGGAGAAAGTAAAAGAATTCTTCTCCAAACCTAGATCCAAAAAGCCAATGACTGATCAACAGCTTTTTGATTATCTGAATGCTATCGAAAATGTTAAATTCGATGTGCATAAACAGAACAATCTACAGAAGAAACGGATCGAACAGCTAAGAAAACGGATCAAGCAGTAACAGTTTTCATCGGGGATGGGATGAGCCCGTCCCCAGTTCTTATGAAATGGATCGGAGCACACGTAAGCACTGCAGGTGGTGTAGAAAATGCCCCACTGAATGCCGCAGATATCGGGGCTAACGCTTTTGCCCTGTTCACCAAAAATCAACGTCAATGGCATGCTCCTCAGCTTACGGAAGATAACATCAACTCATTCCGGGAGAATTGTAAAACTTTTGATTATAAACCGGAACAGATCCTTCCACACGACAGCTACCTGATTAATTTGGGACATCCAGATCAGTCCAAACTGCAGAAATCCAGAATGGCTTTTCTCGAAGAACTTCAACGATGCGAGCAATTAGGGCTGGTCTACCTGAATTTCCATCCGGGGACAAGCCTTGATCTGATCACTGCTGAAACCTGTCTAGATCTGATCGCCGAATCGATCAATTTCGCCCTGGAAAGAACAAAGTTCATTACTGCAGTCGTTGAGAATACCGCAGGACAGGGTGCATCGCTAGGTTACAAATTCGAGCAGCTTGCCTATCTGATTTCACATGTGAAACAGCAGCATCGCATCGGGATCTGTCTGGATACCTGCCATCTGTACGCAGCCGGTTATGATTTAAAAACGCAACCCGGATTTACCCGTACCTT
>JAFGMF010000221.1 GCA_016927675.1 Candidatus Cloacimonadota bacterium | reverse complement strand
GTTCTTTATATTCTGAAATCTGCAGTCCGTTGATTTAAGCTTTTCTAGCTCAACTGCTGTGAGACGTTCGATAGACCTTCTCTCATACTTAATAGAAAGCTCCCCGGCTGGATTCTTTTCGATCTTACCCAGCTTGACAGCCTGATTCAAACAGGCTTTATAGGCAGCAAAATAATGCTGTGCTGTATATGGAGTAACATCCATTGCTAATAGGTAATTCTTAAACTTCTCTGACAACTGATAATCCACCTTGGAAAAGTCTATCTGGGCTTTACCGATAAAATCGTTGAAGTGATCAGATGATATGAGATAATTGCGGTCAGGTTTAGACTCAGCGAAGTTCTTGAAGAAATGCAGGAAGTCGTCAGGTTTATCATTTTTAGTTATCAGAATACCCGTCTTCTTCTCAATCAACTCTCTTTCTTTTTTATTCCTGATAGCCAGAGCTACCCTATAGTTTTCCTGGTCTTTCGATTTAGTCCTGCTGGTACCACTAATATGTAGGTTAAGGTTCTGGATCTGCCTTTTCCCATTCTCATAATAGTCAAGATATAGACGCCAAACATCTGTTCGGTTCTTTCTTGCTCTCAGCTTAATCTTATAGCTTCGATTATCAATGGGAATGTTTTTTAGTATCTCCGGCTTCTCAGTCATAATTTTACCTCTGAGAAAGTATAACTATTTTTGGGTAGCGTGCAACAAACGTGCAACAAAATGGAGCTAAAAAGTGCCAAAAGGAGATAATTACTTCAAACTAGATAGAGAAACTTATAAAACCAGGTGATCCTGCTAAAAGCCTCTATTAAAGGGTCTATGCACCGTAAAAGCTGATAAAAAAAATGGTACATCCGTAGGGACTCGAACCCTAGACCCGCTGATTAAGAGTCAGCTGCTCTACCATCTGAGCTACGGATGCACGACAGGAAGAAAATCCACGACATGGTTTCTGTGTCAAATAATTTCTTGATTTGTCTGATTTTGCCTGTTGACAAAATAATCTCATCCTTGTTTGATGATAAAATATAATAATCAAGAATGGAAATCAGATGATAACTGTATATATTGAGAGAGGATTGCGTAAATATACCAGAGCTGTGAAATATATCCTGGATTATACTTTCATGACCCTCGGCTATGAATACAGATATATTTCCCGGCTCGACCAGCTTGGTGTGGAAGATATTTTATTTTATTATGGGCTGATCTGTCCGACTTTGAAAGAAGCTTACATTCTGGCTCTCAACAGGCTGCTTGTTTTCATCCCTTTTGAGCAGAAATTATACGATTTTTCTGTTCAGCAGGAAACGCTGATCAGTCAGGACATCAGATCAGTTCATCAAATCCCTGTTCTTATAGGTGAAGAAATCAGTGAACCTGTCAGATTTTTTCGAGATGATGATCTCTGCTATATCAGTTTCAATTTTGATCTAACCGGAAATCTATTTTACCGGATTTCTGATAATGAAGGACGTCGTGCCCAGATAAAAGATGAATTGGGTCGCATTTCTGACAAGAATTACAGTACCCTGGCCGAGAGGAATCTGCCTTATCTGAATTATCTGTTGATTTATCTGGATAGCTATCTCCAGAAGGGCATTCAGGATTTCGGCAGACAGGTGCTGGTGAAGAAGCATTACTGGCCGAAATCTGAAGCTTTTGCAGCTGCTGTTTCTCATAATGTTGACCGTTTACAAAAGTGGAATTTTCTTTCTCTGCTAAAATCGTGTTTCCAGGATCTTGTGATTTTCTATCAACTGCGTTTCATGATCAAAAATTTTCTCAGCAAATTACGTTATCTGCTAACCAATGAAGAGCAGTACTGGAATTTCGGAATCATTACAGAGCTGGAGAAAAAGTATCAGATCAGCAGCACCTGGTTCTGGTCCGGGCTCGGGAACAAGGGTCTTGTTGATTATGAAATAACAGATGAAGATTGCCTTGCAGAATTGCAGTTACAACAGAAATCGGGCAGGGAGATTGCTCTGCTTGCCAGTGCAGATTCGGCACGCAATGATAACCTGAAATCACAGAAACATCTACTGGAGAAATACTTTCCGGACGAATATCCGGGTTTAAGAAACATTGCTCATCGGATCGAACCCGATCTGAGTAATGAGTTATACAACAAGAACGGATTTCTCTATTATTCCGGAGCTACTTACGTTAATCACAACGGATTCAAAAACGGTTTGGGTTTTCCTTACTATCAATACACCGAAATACCTGGAAAGACCAGTGAAAGTGATTTTGTCCGTAAATACTGTCTGGATATTCCGCTTGCCTTCAGTGATGAAAAATTAAAGCTATCCCGTTACAGGCAGCTTGATTATAAATGGGCTAAGCAGTTGATAACAGATCTGATCGATCAGGCAGAAAAAGGAAGTGCCTTGTTATCTCTGGATTTTTCGGTGGCTAACTTCGCCGATCTGGAATACGATCAGGAACTTTTCAGTTTTACTTTACAGGAATTGAGGAAACGGGATGTTTACATTGCCTCGTTAAGAGAACTGGCTCTCTGGTGGAAGATCCGCGAGGCAGTAGTGCTCAAAGATAAATTCGAAGGAATAGAAGTTTATTTCCCGTATGCTGTGGAGAATTTTACGTTACAGATATTCGGAAATTATCAGCAACTGGAATATCGGGAGGATAAGATCAGAAAATTTGAAAATCTGCTGTTTTTTGCTAATGTCAAAGCGGATTCCCGTTTTTTTATCAGGATAATCAAACAGCATGGATAAAGTACTGATCTTCTCATATTTTTTTCCGCCTGTAGGTGGCTCGGCTGTTCAGAGGATCCAGAAATTTGTTAAATATCTTCCGCAAAATGATTGGGAACCAATTGTGATCACTATCAAGAAAATTGCCTTCGGAGCTGAAGATGATCAACTGCTTAATGAGATTGGCCCTGTGCGCATATACCGAACAGAGGGAATTACTCCGCTGCGTTTTTTTCAGATCATCGGTGCAGGAAAGCAGAGTGCGATCGGTGAAAACTCCAGACATCTCTTCCGGAACGTCTTCCCCATCGATTCTCGGATCGGCTGGATTCCTTTTGCCGTGAAGCAGGGCAGTAAAATCTGCCGCTCCGAATCGATCAAAGCCGTACTGGCGACTATCGGTCCTTACTCTGCAGCAGTTGCCGCCTATCTTGTTGCCCGTAAAGTCGGATTGCCTTTGGTAATCGATTACCGCGATCTCTGGCAGGGTAACAGTGAATTGTTTTATCTGACAAAAGCGCTGAGAAAATATTCATACCGCTGGGAAGAAAGTATTCTAGAGTATGCTTCTGCCGTTATCATGAACACGAATTCAGCTAGAGATGAGATCCGAAAGCTTTATCCCCGGATCGAACCACATAAATTCGAAGTTATTCCCAATGGCTGGGATCAGTCTGATTTTCTTGATTTACAACCTGCAATGAATTCAAAGATTTCGTTCACTTATGCGGGTAGTCTTTCTGGGTTGAGATCACCTAAATATCTTCTAAAAGCAGTTCGGGAGCAGAAATTAGATCTTGAAGATAATGTAATTTTCAGATTTATCGGCAATTATAATCAGGAAATCAGAATTCTACTTATGGATGATGATCTATCTGACATTGTTAAAGTAGAACAGTCGCTTGCTCATCGGGAAGTTTTAGCTGAAATGCTGGGCAGCACTTTTTTGATGCTGATCGTACCACCTGATCACAGCCGCAATGCCATCCCGGCTAAAGTATACGAATATCTCGCCTGCAGACGACCGATAATAATTCTTGCTCCACCAGGATCGGAAGTGGTAGAATTGCTGCATAAACATCAAGCTGCAATGGTCGCTCCTTACGATGATCCGAAATTGATCGCTGAATTATTGAAAAAAGCTGTCCAGCTGGCCCGAAGCGGTAAACTGGAAACAGAATTTCCTCTGCAGAAAAACAATTATCAGGAATTCGAGCGTAGTTACCTGACCAAAAAGCTGGCTGGTATTATGAGGAAGGTGTCAATTGACTCGTAAGGTACTGCACATTCAGGTTTTGCCGATATTGTCCGGAGTTCAGAGAGTTAGCCTTAATCTGATGGCTAACCTCGATCCGGAAGAATTTGAACTCTGGCTTGCCTGTGCTCCTGATTATCAGGAACTGCAGAATTCATTTATCACCGAAGCGAAAAAATACGGAGTGAAAGTGGTAACTCTGCCCTCACTGAAACGGGAAATAGGGTTACATGACTTCAAGGCATTTGCCGATTTATACCGCTTGATCCGCAAGGAGAAATTCGACATTGTTCATACTTTTTCTTCCAAACCGGGCATCATCGGGAGAATCGCGGCTCGTCTGGCCGGCTGCCCCCTGGTTCTGCATTCTACTCAGGGAATTGCCTTTCATTCATTTGAGGTTTGGTATAAAAGGTATTTTTACATTTTTCTTGAATTGATAGCCGGGATATTCTCTTCGAATGTAGTTTTGGTCAACCACGGCTACGACAAGAAATTCTGGTTTCTTCCACGTCATAAAAAAGTATTCATTTATAATGCAGTGGCTTTTGAACAGCTTCGGCAGAAGCTTGTCCGACATGACGATCAGATCAGGTTGATTTTCGTCGGACGTCTTGATCAGGCAAAATCCCCGTTTGATTTTCTCAAGGCAATGAAAATCCTTGCTGCGGAAAATAAAAAAATCGTTGCCTCAATTGTGGGTGATGGAGAATTTTATCTTCAGATGAAAGAATATATTAAGCAGAATGATCTGGAAGACAGAATAAAGCTGTTAGGCTGGCGCGACGATGTGCCCGAATTACTGGCAGAACATGATATCTTCTGTTTAACATCCATCCACGAAGCTTTCGGACTGGTTTTCTGTGAAGCCGGATATACCGGCTTAGCTTCGGTTGCAACCATGGTAGATGGAATTCCCGAAGTAGTGATCAACGGAAAAACCGGACTGCTTGTACCGCCAAGAGATCCCCAGGCTTTCGCAGCTGCAGTTAAAAAACTGGCTGAAGATCCTCTTCTGAGAGAAGATATGGGAAATCAAGCCAGGAAACATGTAACAGAAAATTTTAATTTAAAAGAGTTTGTCAATGCCTATCGAAATCTCTATTTATCTTAAGTTATCGGTGTTGCTTTTTGCTCTGGCATCTGGTCTCACCTATCTGCTGGTGCCGCTGAACATCAGATTGAGTAAAAAACTCGGGCTGCTTGATCATCCTCACATCAGAGGCATCCACCATAATGCGGTGCCCCTGGCAGGAGGTCTGGCTCTTGCCTTCCCCATTCTGCTTATCCAGATCGGAATGACTTTATTTTACAAAGATTATTCAACCCAGTTAGCTTTTCTTACGCTGGCCGGTCTGTGTATCCTGACTCTCGGATTTTTTGATGATAAAAAAGGGTTTACAGCCCGTTACAAACTTATTTTTCAAATTATCATCGTACTTATGCTGTTCTTTGCAGGATTCCGGATAGATATCCTGACAAATCCTCTGGGTGACAGTCTGAATCTGGGAATATTATCTCTGCCTTTAACTCTTATCTGGTTTCTACTGATCATCAATGCCTTCAATCTGATTGACGGTCTGGATGGTCTTGCTTCCGGAATTGCCCTGCAGGTAGCTCTGGTTTTATTTATTGTAGGTCTGCTCAACCGTAATCTGGTGCTTTCCCTGCTATCAGTAATTCTGGCAGGTTCCTGTGGAGCTTTTCTGCGCTTTAATTTCTATCCTGCGCGGATTTTTCTGGGAGATACAGGCAGCATGTTCATAGGATTGGAAATTGCTTCAATTTCGGTTCTGGGTTCTGCCCAGTTTAAAGGAATTACAGCAATGACTCTGTTAATACCAATTTCAGTTGCCATTCTTCCTCTAACCGATACTTTCATGGCGATCATCCGGAGATTAAAGCAGCGCAAACATATCTTTCAGGGTGATAAAGAGCACATCCATCATAAATTGCTGCATCTGGGCTTATCTCAGAAAACTATTGCTCTGATAAGTTACTTTATCACTTTTCTCTTCGGTCTGGTAGCTCTGGGTTTTTCTCTGGCTTCCAAAAAAATCTTGTTTCTGCTGCTTGTCTTTATGTTGATCATTCTGATATCTGCCGTTTTGATTCTTTTTAAAAAGGAGTTCCGGAAATGAAAAAAATTTTACTCTTATTGATAACAGGGATTTTATTTGTCCCACTCCCGGCAGTTAAAGACTGGGAGATCCACACGAACACAACCCATCTCTTCGATGCCTATGAACTGAACGGAATCGTATACATTGCCTCCTGGGGTGGATTAAGCCGTTTAGACCGGCAGACCGGTGAGTTTCTCCAGCCTTATACAACAGTTGATGGCTTGAGCAATAATGAGATTCGCACTCTGGATTATTTTCCGGATAATGACGAACTTCTGCTCGGTAGTGGCAGACAAGGCATAGATCGTTTTCAGAACGGAAATTTTCTTATCCCTTTAAATGATGTTCTCGGGCTTGCTTCCAACAATGTCAGACAGATCTGTCACCTGGATACTTTGATCCTGGCAGCAACTGATCAGGGGTTAAGCATATTCACCAAATTCGGGGATTTCCCCTTTCCTTTTCTGTTAAACAACTTCACGATCGATAACGGTTTATCATCAAATATGATCACCTCTCTGGCAGTCACTTCTGATGGCTGGATATTTTGCGGCAGCTCCAACGGGATCGATTATATCCATGCTGATTCACTGAATCAAATCGATGCCTGGCAGAATCTGAATGATAATAATTCACC
>JAFGMF010000220.1 GCA_016927675.1 Candidatus Cloacimonadota bacterium | reverse complement strand
GAAGGCGTGACAAGGGGAGATGTCTGACGCAGGAGAACAGATGGGTTTTAATCATATGAAAACAAATGATTTTCAGTTTTCTGCACAAGCCGGAAAATCTCATTTATAAATAAATTAGAGATTGGTATGGAGTTTGCTTTTAAAGGTTGCAGGGAATGATGGATTTTCTTTCTGATAAATGAGAATTATAATATGCCCATCAGCATGATAATCATTTTTCAGGAAGACACCTGTTCATCATGGCTGATTGAATTTGAAATTATATAAAAGGAGTTTGGATGGATTTAAAAGAAATCTTCAGATTGTCGCCAGAATTTACTGACTATTCAGAACTTAGGGCTCAAAAGAACAACAGAGTTAACCTCGGTATGATCAATGGAAGTATTACAAGTAATGTAAAGAATGAGATCAGCGGGATTTCTGCCAGGGTTTATCATCGGGGTTCCTGGGGTTTTGCCTCAGATTCTGATATTAACCTCAGGACGATTAAAAGTGTTGTTCAGAGTGCTGATAGAAATGCTCATTATCTGGCAAAAAGAAATCAGGGCAAAGATGTTTTACTGGCATCGCGCCCGGTGAAAGTGGATAAGGACTTCAGTACAAGGAAAAAGAGACTGGAACAGAAATTTTTGATCGAATATATCCGTGAGCTGGATCATTTGATCAAGAGCAGTTATCCGGGACTGAAAGCCAGAACACTCATGCTGAATTGTCTTGATATGGAAAAAGCACTGCTCACTTCTGATGGCTCGGAAGCTTATACTCTTATTCCGAGAAGTCTTTTGTATATCATTCTTTCCACAGAAAAAGATGGCAAACCGATTGAGCTTTTTCAGGATTACGGAGGCTTTGGGAATTTTGAGGAGAATTTCTCCGATCCGACTGATTTGCGGGAAAAGATTAATTTGCAGTACGAGCATCTCATGCATAAAAAGGATGGTATTTATCCTGATTCAGGTTTGAAGGAATGCATTCTTGATGCAGATCTTGCCGGTATCTTATCTCATGAAGCCATAGGGCATACAACTGAGGCTGATATTGTGCTGGGTGGTTCCGTTGCTGCAGATTATCTGGAAAAGCAGGTAGCCTCTCCACAGGTTTCCATGGTGGATTTTGCCCATCATTATCATGATGAACTATGTCCGGTTCCCGTGTTTGCCGATGATGAAGGTACTCAGGCAGAGGATGTTGTCATCATTGATAATGGCATTCTGAAAGGATTCATGCATAACAAGGAAACTGCGAATCATTTCAATGCCGGCTTAACAGGAAATGCCCGTGCTTTTTCTTATCATGATGAGCCCTTGATAAGAATGCGAAATACCGCGATTTTACCCGGTAATGATAATCTAGCGGAAATGATTGCATCAATAGATAACGGCTATTATCTGATAAAATCAGGCAATGGTCAGGCCGATTCGACCAGTGAATTCATGTTCGGGATCACTCTTGGTTATGAAATCATCAAAGGTAAACTGGGCAGAGCAATTCTGGATACTACGATTTCCGGAGTTGCTTTCGATATGCTTAAATCAGTTACAATGATCTCGAACGATATGAGTTGGAACTGCTCAGGCATGTGCGGTAAAAAACAGAACATACCCGTTGGCATGGGCGGTCCTGCCGTTAAATGTAAAGTCAATATCGGAGGGAAATAACATGAATAACAGGGAAATACTTGAATTCACCTTGAATAAATTAATGCAAAAAGGAGCACAAAAAGCAGAACTCAGTCTTCAGGTAAGCGAGAAAGAAGAGCTGGAAACTGCTTCAGGTAAACTGAATCTGTTTCGAACAACCCAGGAGAAGAACCTTAATCTGACTGCTTTGATCGATGATAAAAAGGGATCTGTCCAGATCAATAAACTGGCGAAGGATGAAATCCTGGAAGCTGTTGACCAGGTGATCGAACTGGCTAGATCTTCTCAGGCTGATCCTGCTAATGATATTGCCCCTTTACAGACTCCCGAGCAATTCACTCGAGGTCCCGAAAAACCAGATCATGACCTGATGTATGACAGGCTGAATGATTTCTTGATCTTTACCAGAGAACGATTTCCCAAAATTATTCTCGAACAGGTGATCCTTGATTTTAATATCAGTTACAATAACTATCTTAATTCTAATGGTGTTGCTTTTTCCAGCAGAGAAAGTGGTTATAATTTCTTTCCCATGTTCACAGCGAAAGATGGCGAAAAGACATCATCCTTCAATTATACTGCTGTTTCTTCAAAAAATCTCGACCGTGAGTTGGCAAATTGGGGAGTAACAGCAGATTTGCTTGCTCAGTCTTCAGAGCAGGTCGAAACTTCTGCTCTGGAAAAGAAATTCGTCGGCGATATCATTGTAACGCCGGATTGTCTGGGAGAGTTTATTGGATATCTTACCGCTTATCTCAGGGAGTATTCACTTATCTCAGGAAATTCGATCTATCTGAATAAACTCGGTGAAAAAATCGCCCATGAACAGCTGAGTCTGCATAGCAAACCTTTGAGTGATGAATTGGATGAGGGATATTTCTTCACTCAGGACGGGTTTAAAGTCAATGATTCTACAATCAT
>JAFGMF010000033.1 GCA_016927675.1 Candidatus Cloacimonadota bacterium | reverse complement strand
CCACCCGATTCTAAAGATAACTATCTGCAGGGACTGAAATATTTCTGGGAAACAGGAACCGAGACAGCTCTTGGTAAAACGGTTGAGATGACTGTGCTGAAAAAGAAGGGTATTGAATTCGATATTGAACTTTCACTTTCAGCAGTAAAAATAGAAAAAGAACTTAATACAATCGCGATAATCAGAGATATCACCGAAAGAAAACATGCTGAGCAGGCACTTCAGGAAAGTGAAGAAAGGTATCGAAGTCTCCAGGAAAATATCCCTCTGGGAATATATAGAATTACCAGACAGGGAAAATTTATTTCGGCAAATCACTCTATGGTCAGAATACTCAATTATAACTCCCGGGATGAACTTCTCAAACCTTCCAGAATTCAGCTGTATGCCTTTAAGGATCAACAGGAGATTTTTTTCCAGGAAATTGAATCTAACAGCTTTGTCTCCAACTATGAAATCCAGCTGCTGAAAAAGAACGGTGATATCTTCTGGGCGGAGATCAACGCCAGAGCTATTCGCGATGAGCTGGGAAACATCATTTATTACGATGGTATTCTGGAGGATATTACTCTTCAGAAACAGGCGAAAGAAGAACTGCGGCAAAGTAAAGAGAGACTCGACATCATTTTGCAGAACATAGGAAATGGTGTAATGGTGCTGGATTCATCACAAAATGTTTTTATCACAAATAGCCGGACAAAAGAATTGTTAGGGTTTGATCCTAATCAAAAGATAACTCCCGTACTTTCAGCTATGCTGATCAACTGCCATAATCAGGGGAAACCTCTATTGGAGGCATTTAATAAAAAATCTTTCAGTAATCTCGAACTTAATGTTGAGTTTCCCCTACCAAGAACGTTGTACGTTACCGGTACCACTTTCACAGATGTTGACGGAAAATCCGCCGGTAAAATCTTTATCCTGGCTGATGTTACCAAGGAAAAGGATATCGAGCGCCTGAAAACTGATTTTGTCTCGAGTGTATCACATGAATTGCGCACACCGATAACTTCTATCATGGGATTTGCCCAAACCATGCTGCGTAATAAGGAAATTAACAATGATATCAGAGAAGAATTCCTGGGAATCATTCATAGAGAAAGTAAAAGACTCTCTAATCTGATCGAAGATGTTCTCAGCATCTCCAGAATCGAATCTGGTAAGATCCATTATGATATGTCAGAAATATCACTGGGTCCGATCATTCAGGAAGTATTTAACATCTACAAGATCCAGGCTGAAAAAAAGAATCTCCGGATCAGCTGTAATGTAGAAAAAAACCTTCCGAAAATTAACGCAGATAAGGATGCAGTACATCAAATCATAGTAAACTTCATCGGAAATGCCATTAAATTTACGGAAAGCGGCGACTCCGTAACCATTTCTCTGAAAAAAATTGACGACTGGCTCTGCCTGGAAGTATCCGATACCGGACTTGGCATCCCCAAAAAAGATCAAGCGAGAATATTCGATAAATTCTATCGAGTCTCAAGACCCGGTACAGAAATACCCGGTACGGGACTGGGTCTCTCTATCGTAAAAGAAATTGTGGAATTACACGGCGGGAAAATTGAGATGGAAAGTGAAGAAGGCAAAGGCACTACTTTCCGTACTTTTTTTCCTCTTTCCAAAAAAACATTACAGAAAACAGGATAATAAAATATAAGAGGTGAAATCATGAAAATATTAATCGTTGATGATGATCAGAATATCCGAAGACTTGTAAGTTTCAACCTGTCACTAGAAGGCCATGAAATACTTATGGCCAGAAATGGAAAAGAAGGGATTGAAATCGCAGTATCCAGCAACCCGGATATTATCCTGATGGATATCATGATGCCGATAATGAACGGATATGATGCCTGCAAATGGTTGAAAAGTGATCCTCGGACAAAAGATATCCCTCTTTTCATGCTTTCCGCAAAAGGTCAGATGACCGATCTGGACGAAGCCTTTAACGTCGGGGCCGATAATTATATCACTAAACCATTTGATGTGGAGAAATTGAATAAAACCATCATGTTCAAACTGGAAAACCTTAAACAACGAAAAAAACAGGGCTGAATTAGAAAACTATATGCCTCTTGAAATCAGCGCTGTTGAACAAGGCAGTATCGCCTGGAGATCTGGCCTGAAAAAAGGTGATATTATCCTTGCAATCAATGGTAACCCCATAAACGATTTCTTGGATTTGCAATTTTACACGGCAGATGGAAATTTCAATCTCGTCTATCTGTCCGGAAATATAACGGCTGAATTATCTGTTGAACAGGATTGGCTGACCCCTCTGGGTATCGAAGCCAAACAAACTCCCTGTAAAACCTGTGCCAATCATTGCATATTCTGCTTCGTCGATCAAATGAAACCCGGTTTCAGAAATTCTCTTTATATCAAAGATGATGACTACCGCTTTTCTTTCCTGTTTGGAAACTTTATCACCCTGACCAATCTGACAGAAAAAGATTATCAAAAAATAGAGGCACTGAAGCTTTCTCCTCTGTTCATCTCAGTACACACAACAAATCCCGAGCTGCACCGTAAATTACTAGGGTATAAACATGATTTTAATATAGTAAATGCCCTTAAGAGACTCTCCCACATGAGGATAAAACTGCATACCCAGATAGTTGTTGTGCCCGGCTGGAACGACGATGCAGAACTCTCGGATAGCCTGATCTATCTTAGCGGATCAGAACTAGATAATATTCTCTCAATCGGAATCGTCCCGGTAGGATTAACAGATTTTCGCAGTTGTTTATCCAAGCTTGACCCTGTAGATAAAATTCATGCCGAGAATATAATCAAAATTGCCTCGGCTTTCCCGAAAACATACTGTTCAGATGAGATATTTCTCAAGGCTGATCACGAAATACCTCCTGAAGAATATTATCACGATTATCCTCAACTGGAAAATGGAATCGGGATGATCCGCCTGTTATTGAATAACTTTCGGATTAACAAATTAGACTTTCTCAAATTCTTAAGAAAAATACCGGAAAAGATAATTTTCGTAACAGCTGATCTTGCAGCATCTACAATCAGACAACTGACAGAGATTATAAATCGGTCTCTTCCCGATAAATGTGATCTTGTTAATGTTCAGAATAATTTTTTTGGCAGATCAGTAACGGTTTCTGGGTTGTTGACAGCCAGGGATATTTTTTCTCAATTGCAATTAACAGAGAATACCATCCCTGCTTTCAGCTCGAATCTCTTTAATGATCAGAATCTAACCCTGGATAATGTTTCCAGCTCGGATTTTGTTGCAAAATACGGCAGGATATTAATAATCCACGAACAATTCGAATCCTGGGAATTATTGAGTTGAGTTAAAACTTGGAACAGTTCACCATCTGCGGTTATTCTGATAATACTCCCAGGGTGAATATCTTTTGTATTCGATTACGATACTGGTGTTTTCACTGGGTTGATAACGCAGTAAGAACTCCGGATAGATATTGCTCTGATTATCTTCATTACCTTCGATCTTGAACCCTGCCTGCGTTGTTGTACCAAAATTAAGGAAATTCAGATCAACTGCCAGCTCCAGTTTCGGATTAAATTTATACAAAATATGATTGGTGTATTTCGACTGGTAAAATCCGGTATCGTCTGATGAAAATCCGGCAGTGAAAGAAGCCGAATGTGACATGGAGATCTTGCTGAAATCGATTAAAGAAGGTGTAGCCAGGTATGGATTAAGAAACTGATGTGGTTCCGTGGAAAATAAAACCCCGGATAAAAGAACCAGTAAGATCAATACAGAAGTTTTCTTCATTTTCCTTATCCTCCTTAAACTGATACAAGCTTTTATTAAACCATTATCCTTGTAAAGGATTTCATTTAAATTTTTCGAGATATTTTCTGATCCTTCGCTTCATTTCCTTCTTTCTGAGATTTGATAATCTCCGGGAAGTTATCAGGTTCACAAGTGCAATCACCAATACCAAAATGATTATCAATAAATATGGTTCACTGAATATCGCCCTTAGTATATTCATCATCTTCTTTCTGAAATCCTGTTTACAGTTGTCATATGGGAAAGCCTTTTTTCTCTCTTGGAGAAATGTTCTCAAGGTTTTCTTCGAATCTCTCTAACTGCTCGAATAACTCACTTAAAGTACCGTTGTTCTGAATATTCACATCTGCTTTAAGATATTTTTCTGCTGGATTCAATTGAGTATTAATCCTCTTTGCAGCTGATTCTCTGCTGATCTTGAATTTCTCTGTTATCCGTTCTATCTGCATCTCCCTGGATACATGGATATTTACAACCAGATCAAAACATCCCTGAAGATTATTTTCATAAAGAAGCGGTATCTCACAGAAAATAATCCCATACTCCGATTCATTTATCCGATCCTGCATCTCCAAAAGTATCCTGGAATGCAGAATATCATTCAATAACTTTAATTTAAGCTCATCCTGAAAAACTATTTCAGCCAGCTTTCGCCTGTCTATTCTCCCAGAACTGCAGATCTGATCTCCAAAATTCTCTGTAATCAGCGTGATAACCTTTGGATCCTGCAGAAGTCCATGCCCGATAAGATCAGTATTGATGACCTGATACCCACGGTTTTCCAGCCAGCACGCTACTGTGCTTTTTCCGGAAGCAATACCTCCAGTGATGGCAATCAAAAGACGATTATCAGGAGGTTTCATCCTTTATTCTCTGCGCCAGCTCATCAATGCTGATATCGGTGACTATCCTTCCGTCCCGAGCTGCAGATATCTTTCCGGTCTCTTCCGAGACTACGATCGCAAAAGCATCTGTCTCTTCTGAAATTCCCACCGCAGCTAAATGCCTGGTTCCAAGTTTCCTTGTATATTCAATATTATCTGAAAGTGGTAATACTACTTTTGCAGCATATATCCGGTCCTTTCTGATTACCACAGCCCCATCATGAAGGATAGTTTTATTGTTGAAAATCGTGAGGATCAACTTGAGTGATATCACCGCATCAATGATCTCTCCAGTTTCTACATACTCATTTAATTTCCTCTGATTCTCGATCAAAATCAAAGCTCCGATCTTCCTGAAAGACATGATAGAAATAGCATTCAACAATGGAGAATGAACCGACTTCTTGGCATCTTTAAAAATCAGCCTGAGATCATGATTATGGATTATTTTAAGAAAGATATTTCGTATTTCCTGCTGAAACAGGATTACGAAGACAATGATCCAGTAATCTTTAAGAACACTGAGAAAAGACGTTATCATTCTTAATTCCAGCGTAATTGCAATAAAATAGAGGATGAAGACAAGCCCCACTCCGATCAGAAGTTGAAATCCGCCTGCCTTGCGGGACAGTATTATCACTCTGTATAATAAAAAAGCGACCAGCAGAATATCAATGATATCCGTTATATTAGGTATGAGAAAATTCATGGAAATTCCTTATAGCTGATTCTGTCTGTAAATATCTTTTATGCTCAAGAACATTATGGACACGTAAAATGCTGACCTGCTGGCTTACCGCCAAACCCGCTACAGCAAGAGAACCTGATAGTCTTTCCTTCGGGTCCGATTTATAGATTCTGCCTAGAAAACTCTTCCGGGAAGCCCCCAGCAATACAGGTAATCCCAATGAAGTAAATTCTCCAATTTTATTCAGAATCATCAGATTATCATAATGCCTCTTACCAAAACCAATCCCGGGATCAATTATCAGTCTTTCTCTGGCAATCCCATTCACCCGACAGAATTCTATCCTTTCCCGGAAAAATTCCAGAATCTCAACAACAGCATCATGATAGAATGGCTGATCCTGCATAGTGCCAGGTTCTCCCAGCATATGCATCAGGATTACAGGCACATCTGATTTCTGTCTTAATAACTCAACCATCCGTGGATCATACCTGAGGGCACTGACATCATTAACAAGATCCACACCAGCTTCCAGGGCAGCCTCGGCAACTGAAGCCTTGCAAGTATCAATGGATATCGGCAGTTCTGTTTCTTTCCTTAATCCTCTGATCACAGGAATGACCCTTTCCAACTCAATCTCCGATGAGACCCTGTCGGCACCAGGTCTGGTTGATTCCCCGCCAATATCAATGATATCAGCACCAGAATCGATCATTTGAATCCCGTGTTTAATAGCTGCTTCCACACTGTTGAACTCATTGCCGTCAGAAAAACTGTCCGGTGTCACATTTAAAATCCCCATCAGCAGGATCTGATTCCGATTGATTTTCAAGGTTCCACATTCAAATATTATTTCCCGTTCATGACAAACCTGTTTAAGAAATCTCTTTAACTCATCTCTGATCCCGCCCAATCCGAATATCTGCTGATGATCAAGTTTTTGAACCAGTTTACTGATCTTGTCGGCACTACCCAAGAGGATCACATCGCTGATCAATTCTCTGCCTTCGACTACTCCCCGGGCAACTGCAGCATCAGCACCAACTGATAGCATTTCCTGTTTTAAAATGTTTGCAGCCCCAACCCTGACGCCGGTCAGTTTTATCATCAGAGGAACGGCTTTCAGTGCCATTTTTTTGATCCCCTGAGAAGATACACCAATCGAAGCAAGTTCTCTTTCGGCTTGTTCAATTCCTGATATCCTGAGTATTCGATGCATCGGCAATTTCTTCTATTTCATCTGAAAGATGAACGTAATGAATCCAAGCTGGACAATGTCCTGATTCAGGCTGTTAAATCTCCATTCCCTGATAGCATCCATACTGATCTCTTCAAGTTCAGGATCAGCTTTCTTAACGACTATCACATTGGTAACCGAGCCATCAGACATTACCTCAAATCTTAATTTTACCTCAATATTCTTCTGCACTCCTGCAGGATATTCCGGAATAGTTTTTGTTAAAATGGTTCTGTTTAAAATATCCCCTTCCAGAATATAAGGCTCTCCTCCGGATTGGGAATTATCAATTCTTCCCTGAAGTGAATTGTAATATTCATCACTGCCGGGTAGAAACGGCTCTTCGGTAAGAGTTTTTTTGTCTGATGAAGCAAATTTGCGAAGATCTGCCACATAATTGTCTCTGGTCCCTGCCAGATCATCTAGATCAATGTTATTATAAGCTGAGCGCTCATTGGGAGGAAGATAAAGCGCATCATCTCCGGCAACAGAAGATTTGGGTAAATTAACCCTTTCCGGTAGCGATTGTGAAGTACTTCCTTCGTAAGGTGTTACCACATTCCCATAATTGTAAAGAGGAGAAATTATCTTGGGATTGTTGGCTGGAGTCTGAAATCCGAATTCGATCAATGCTATCGACTCTTCTGCCATACCCGGCTCCAGATGCAGAAACATGAATACAAGTGCTGCTAAAACATGAAATAGTATCGATATGATTATTGCAACTGTTCGGTCACTCATCTGATTTTAATCGCTCCTGTACTTCGGTTGCTATAAAAAACCGATTGCTTCCTGATAACTTTGCCAGGTCCAGCAGTTTCACCAACTTCTTCAAGGGAATATCTTCATCAGCATGAACTACCACTACCTGTTCCGGGTCAAGGATCAATCTTCGATTGAGCTCTGATGGCAAGTCTTCCCAGGTTATTAACTCCTGCTCAAGATAGATCTCATTGTTCAGCGTTAAGGTTAGATTAATATTCTTGGTATACTCACTCTGATGATTCGCTGATCCGGGTAATTTAACCTTTATCCCGGAACGGGTAACAAAGTTTGAAGAGATCAATAAAAATATGATCAGCAGAAAAATAACATCTGTGAAGGATATCAGGGCAGTTGTTGTTATCCTCTTTTTTCTTAATTTACTTACCATATTTTATTCTCCTGAAATCGGTCAGGAAATCATTGGTGATATCATCAATCTCGTAAGCAATATTTTCTACCCGCCCAACCAGATAGTTATAAAACAGAATTGAAATAATCCCCACAGTAAGACCACCAATAGTAGTCACCAGAGCTTCCCAGATACCTGTTGCCAGAACACTGATATCAACTCCTCCACCCGTTTCGGCAATTTTCATGAACACTTTTACCATCCCGGTGACTGTACCCAGAAATCCTATTAAAGGTGCAATGGCCGCAAAAGTAGATAAAGCTCCCAGATTTTTCTCGAATTTCCGCATCTCCTTTCTTAATGCCAATTCGATGATCTCCCGCCTTTTAGAAACTCCAACTTCATAATTTTCTATAGCTAACGCGACGATCTTGGCTAACGGACTCCTCTCTTTCTCTTCGCAGAATTGAATCGCTCTTTCAATCTGATTATCTGCAATATATCCATGTAATTCCTTGAAAAACTCAGCCTTATCCAACCTGGCCCTTCTGAATTTGATCAGCCTTTCAATAATTATCGTAATTGCTATTATTGATACGACTAAAAGAACCACCATTAAAATTCCACCTTTCGCTGCAATGGTGAACCAACTGCTCTCCGCCGTCATTTTTCCAGTTAAATTACCGATCAATTGTGAGAAATCCATTGTACCTCCTAAAAAATTATCTTCTTCTGTTCCAGCACATATATATTCAGTTTGTTGTCAAATTTCTTTTTTTCTTTGATGTATATTTCCATGAACAGGAATTCCTTTATGGATTAACATCCAATGTAATAAATAAAAATTTATTGACATTATTATTCATTATTAATTTTGTAGATTTGTTATATTCTTTTTTAAATCTTTAAAGCTGAGGATCACTTTATGAATTTTAGAAAATTATGCTGGTTTTTAATATTTATTTTTATGTCTTATTGCCTGTTCTCTTTGCAAACTGATGATATCAGGATAAACGGCACGAATAATCCAATAAAATCTACTGATAAACAGCCTGAAAGAGTCAAGGCAAACCCTCTTCGGGGAACTCTGCTCAACGATCACTTCGGCGTTACACCTTACCTTCAGTTACTCTCCGGAGGAGATGGGACTCATGCTTTTGACTGGTCTTCTCTTGCTCCCACATTGAATACCGAAACTGCCACCATGGTTGAATGTGACTGGTTCGGTTCAGAAGGATCTACACCCATTCATGGTGATGAACCCTCCGGGGGTGAACTTTACGATGTTGAAGCTTTATACCTCGATAATGATGATGATTATTTTTATCTGGCAATAATCACTTCTGTTCCCCATTATTGGGATTGGGGTGCCCTGGGATGGGATGTTGGAGTTATTGATTCACGTTACAGCAACATCAGAGTTCGTCCCGGTGATATCTCGTTGAATTTCTTTTCCGGCACTGGTACAACTGAAAATGGCGGTGATGTCTGGCATTATAACTACGGAATTGACATCTGCCACGAAATTCGTGATTCAATTACATCATATGGTTCATACACAACTTGTGATATGAGAGATAACGACTTGGGAACAGCTTTGTATAAAACTTCTGCCAATACTACTGCTTCAGCAACAGGGTATGACCCGGCTGATGGAACCAGTGACTGGCATGTAAGCACTCACACCGGCACCGTTGCAGCAAACTGGGAGTATACCAATTTTGATCCTGAAAGCCCAAGTAACACTTCTACGATAACCTTTATCGGTGATGACAGTGACGGAATGGTTGTAGATTACTATAATCTCACTTTTGGTGAGAGTGTTCTGGAAAATGGACAGGAAACCTTTGTTATTGAAGCGACCATACCCAGAATACTTTTAGGTGATGATGATCTTGCTCCCGGAGACAGTCTTGGCTTCCGCTTTTCTCCCGGCTGCAGAAATGATGGTAATACCGATATTGCCGTTGCTAAACTGACTACCACGGTCCGTGCCTATTGTAGTATTGGAGATCTTGTCTGGAATGATTATAACAACAATGGCCTACAGGATGAAGTCCCACTGGTAGGAGTCCAATACGCTACAGTGAATCTTTATGAACAAGGCGGAACCACTCCGATCGCAACAATGCAGACTGATGCCAATGGCAATTACCTGTTTGAAGAACTGCTGCCCGGCAGTTATTTTGTGGAATTCATAGCAGATGAGACCTGGACTATCAGTCCTCAGGATGTTAACACTAACACACAGGACAGCATAGACAGCGATGCCGATCTAACTACCGGCAGAACAGGGATTTATACTCTT
>JAFGMF010000219.1 GCA_016927675.1 Candidatus Cloacimonadota bacterium | reverse complement strand
GGTGAATTTCAGCAGATCGAATATCCCCTCAACAAACATTGGATTCTCGGGATATCTTATGCTGCCTGTGCCATAATCATCACCGGCAGGATCTGTCAACTCAACCAGGATATCAGCCTGCACAGAAATCCAGCAGAATATCAGCAGAAAAAGAATGATATTATTTTTCATTTACCCTTCATTAAATAAAAGGAGACGGGTTATAAAACCCGCCTCCCGGAAATAATCCTAGAATTTTACTTCCCAGGCTGCCTGCAGAGTGTGTGAACTGTAATCATGTTCATCCGTGGATCTTGTTTCTTCTTCATAAGTATATTCACTGGTTCGGAACAGGTGTTCTCCTCTCAGCCAGAAGTCAAATCCGCCTAAATTATAAACCCATTTGTGACTGATGACTATATCGCTGGTCGTGCTTTCATAGTCTCCGTCACCATATTCATCTTTAACTGTCTGATATCGCGGCTTGAGTTCCATACTCATTGCCGAAGTAAGTTGTTTTGCCAGCATTGGTTCTATTACCATTGCATTTGTGCTGTGATCATCGGCGGTGTAGTCTTCTCTTGATTCTTCCATTTCGCCTATGCCGTTATCCTGCCACATACCATATCTGAATTCAAGTCCAAGGTCAAAAGTACTGACCTTTGTTTTTACTCCGAGATTGGCAACCAAACCGGAGAAATCACGAGGTGTCATGTAAAGATCGCCTTCACCATCATAATTTGGATCTTCTTTATCGACATCGCCACCAGTGTTGTCTGTTGCACCCAGGTAGTTAACCTGACCCATCAGGGTGACTGTATCAAGGTCAAAATCGAAATCAAAAGTACCACCCCAGTAACCGACGGGTGATTCTACAAGACCTTCGCCTAATCTCAGGAAATCATTATCGCGGAATTCATGACGAACACCGATCTGATCTCCGCCCCAGAGGAAAGTGTTAAGACCAAGCCTGTCTCCATAAACATTTCTGATTCCGTCAATACCGCCGTCTATCATAAGCAGATCATGTTCACGTCGGCTACCCCAGTAAGATATATAATTATGATGGATATAGAAGAACTGCAGATTGGGGCTGAATCCATTATCGAAAGGATCGGTCGTCAATAAGCTGAGCACCCCACTCGGGGTCATTACTGAAGCATATTTAGGACTTGGCCACCAGTCTGCCCAGTCGTCTACAATATTATCTTCGTCTGCATCAGCCAGATCGGTATCAAAAGATTGACCCGTCATCATGACGTTAAAATCAAGTCCCATTGCATCTGTGAAATCATAACTCCCGCTGAGAGCTGCGCCATAAGCCATATAAGGCCAGTTTCCGCTCATGGTTCCGTCTGGTTCATCGTCTTCACCAGAATAGTTTGGATTGTCATAGTCTTCGGGATCAAATTCAACATCAATGTACCAGACACCGTCAAAATCAAGAGTAAAATTATCCAACACATTATTCAAATTGAATGCCCAGGTAGCATCCTCAGCATGGAAACTGCCTGTTCCCCAGTTGTAACCCTGCCAATCCGGCTGCCACATTCTGATCAGGTTCCATTTCATCTGATCAGAAAAATGACCCTGGACATAGATACCTTTGGCATTGTCTCTGTCGATATAACGACGGTCTGCCATGAACCATTTACTGAATCGTAATCCCATTGGAGTACCCAATCCGATCACATCTACATACTCGAAAGGTGGCATGAAATCAATTCTGAAACCACGCAGTTTGAACCAGCCAGTCTGGTCAGTCCAATAAGTCTGCCATGCGGATGCATTAGCGGAGCCATCGTTGGGTTCGCCATAATCATCTGAATCAAAGATTGTTTTCATTCGCATGTAAACTTTCACATACTTGCTGACAGTTGCATTGATTTCAAATTCGGCTTCTGATCTGACGAAATTACCAAACCTTTCATTATCTCTGCCTGCCCAGATATTTGTATGGGCACCAAAGCCTGAAGCGCCGTTAGTCCAGCGCATTTGATTGTACAGTTTTCCGGCAACGTCAAAGCCTAATTCTGCAAAAGCAAGACTTGCCAATGCTAGGACTAATCCAATAATCACTAGTCTTTTAGTCATATAAACCTCCTATCCTTTTATTGGCTTGGATAAACCAATTTTATTACTGAGAGTTTGTCATCTGATCTGTCTTCTGGATCCATTCCGCTTTCCCAGCCATCAATCATATCATACTGGATCTGGGCTTCATCATCGCTGCCGTCGGCATTATCAACAAACAGATCAATTACATTGGGATCACCTGCGCCATCTGCTCCGCCGCCAAAACGATGATCTCCTTCATATTCATTCACCCTGCGCATCAGAACGCACCAGTCTCCGGGGAAACCAGTTGCGCTGAGCATCAGAATCCCATATCCCCACTTGGAAATATCGACATCTTCCGCTACGCCAAGATCAGCTTTATTGACTGTAGCTTTTAATGATTTACCAATCGGTTTGATCTTGGATGGTAAAACGATATCGTCCTTCATGTGAGCAGCTTTCATCTCTATTTCCCCATTGATTTTCGGAACTGTATGGGGATCGATAAAAACAACTTTTTCCCAGGCATTTGCCGGATCAACCAGCAGTTGAGTACCAGGAATAGTTTCTGTATAACCGGAATTCTCAACGCGATCAAAATCGAGATAGATCTGAATCTGCTGGACATCCCAGTAATCACCCCAATCAAACGATACCGGAGCAGCAAATTTCACGACAAACTCGATTTTGTCACCCTTGTCTTCGATAGTTGCACCTGTCAGATCAAAAGATCCCGGTTTGTAAATAGGATTAGTCGGATAAGTATAGTAACCCGGTCCCTTATCATCGCCTTTGGGATCAGAAAACTCAATTTTCGTCCCGGCGATTAGAGTGCTGGCAAGTAATAGCATGATCAGTGTACTGATCAACAGACTTTTACTTCTCATATAACCTCCTTATTAAATATGCAAACTTAGCCTTTTACACCACCGGCTGTTAAGCCGGAAATCAAGAATTTCTGGAAAAGCATGAACATTACTACTACAGGAATTGCCACCAGTAAAGATGAGGCTGCGAAATTCCCCCACTCTGCCCCAAATTCGCCGACCATCTCTCTGAGCCCGATGGGCAGAGTATATTTCATCTCGTTATCCAGGAACGTTGCAGCAAGGATAAACTCATTCCAGGCACTCATAAATGAGAACAATCCGGTGATTGCGATCGAAGGTTTGCTCAACGGAAGAATGATCTGCCAGAAAATCCTGCCCTTGGATGCACCGTCTATTGTTGCCGATTCTTCCAGTGAGATCGGGATCGTATCAAAATAACCCTTGAGCACCCAGATAGAAAAGGGAAGTGCCGTGGTAGAATAAATTATCACCAGCCCCCAGAGTGACCCATAGAGATGAAGAACTTCGGAGATCAGGATAAATTGAGGGATTATCATTAAAACTCCCGGAAACATCTGAGTTACCAGAAGGGCCATCATACCGCTTTTCTGCCCCGGGAACCTGAATCTGGAAAAAGCATAAGCGGCGGTTGTAGCCAGAAATAAACTGGAAATGGTAGTTACAAATGATACGATCAGACTGTTACGCAACCAGATGAAGAAGGGTTTCTGGGTAAAAACGATCCTGAAATTATCAAGCGAAATTTTTTCCGGGATAAGACTGAGTGAAGTACTCAGCAGAGAAGTACCGCCAAAAGCTACTTTCAGTACCCAGAGTACCGGATAGACCGTAATCCCGGTTACAATGATCAGGATAAGATAGGTTAATATCTTCTTGGTCAGGGTTTTCTTATTTCTCATTCGTAAGCCCCCGAAGTAGCTTTGGTAATTCTGGATGTGAACATCCCGTAACCTAGCAATACTGCGAAGATTATTATACAGTAGGCAGCTGCATAACCATATCTGTATTGTTCAAAAGCATATTTATATGCATCTGTGATCAGTAACTCGGTAGCTCCATCAGGTCCTCCGGCTGAGACCAGATAGATAACATTGAACTGATTGAAAGTCCAGATCGTTCCCAGAATGATGGCCGGAACCATTGCCGGACGCAGCAGAGGCACAGTTACGTTCCAGAAAGCCTGCCATTTGCTCGAACCATCGATGGCCGAAGCTTCATATAACTCTTTGGGAATGCTCTGCAGTGCCCCTAGTGCGATTATCATCATAAAGGGAAATCCCAGCCAGACATTTGTCGCCAGATTTGCCAGAAATGATGTAAACGGTTGGGTAAACCAGCTTATCGATTCAAATCCTAATAATTCGAGAAAGCCATTGACCGCTCCAAACTGCTTATGGAACATACCACGCCAGATCAGAGCTGTAATATAATTGGGAATTGCCCAGGGCAGGATCAGCAGAATCCTGAAAACAGTTCGCCCCTTCAGCGTGGCGTCATTGAGCACCAGAGCCAGAACAACTCCAATAGATACATGAAAGATAAGATTAGATATCGTCCAGACTACAGTATGTGTAAGAGTGAAGTAAAAATTCGAATAATCCCGGAAGTTTATGATCCTGAGAATGTTATAGAAATTATCAAAGCCATAATTCTCCAGGTTGCTGAAATACTCGATCAGATTACCACCGAAATTTGTCAGATTATAATCTGTAAAACCTATCAGAATACCATAGATAAACGGAAAAAATACCAGCAGAAAAACCCCGAACATCGCCGGCAGGATATACAGATAAGCCAGCCGGTGTTTCAGGATCGTTTCGAAAAAATTCTCCATCATTCCGGTAAATATGAACAATAGAATGAATATTGCCAAAATCGACAGGGTGTAATTCCAGACATCGATGGAATCCTTGAATGGTAGTTCAAGATCGGGAGCTTCCGTTCTGGGTAATCCTGCTTCAGTGTTATCCCTCAGATAATCATCTACTTCTTCATAAACCCCTGCTTTGTAGGAGTCCCAGTGAGCAGCTGTTTCGATCATCTGACCTTTCAAATTATTATTGATCATCAGAATTAACAGAACAAACAGTAATATTGCAAGGATTGTGTTGAATTTTCCCAGAAATCTGTCTGTGAAGATAAGCAGCAGGGTCAGTATGGGAAAAATGAAAAAGATAAGAGCATGATTCAATTTGATCGGAATTACAGTACCTTCTTTTATCTTGATCTGGATAGTTCCTTTGAACCCTTCATCTTCTCTCACAGGATAGTATAGATCGAATTGAGTTTCCGGTCCTTCAGCCTGTCTCCAGATCACGTATGGTTCAGCGGTTACGGCAGAATCGAAATTCTTTTCCAGCTCCCGCTGAGCATCGAAGATCTCCTTGTTGATCCTGGAGCCAATCAGAGTTGTGTCTGTATGGGCAAGGAAGATCCGGTCCTCAATATATGCGATTTCCTGGATATCACGATTCATCGATTTGAACTGCTGGATTATTCTCTGAACCAGTATTTCCGTACTGTCCCGTTCAGTCTCTTCCAGAGTTGCTGTCAAGCCTGCGATCGTATAGGCAAAGTCTCCGGTGAAGATCTGTTTCAATCTGTTTTCGGAATTGTTAACAAGTCTGGCATAGATCAGAATGAAGATCACTGCCGTCAAGATGATCGCTACAATTCGCCAGCTTCTATGTTTAACCATCATTTTTTCTGCTCAGTTTATTTAAAAACCGGCATCTTTCAGATTACTTATTACCGTACTCTGGGCTTTATCCAATTCAGATTTGGGATCTTTTCCGTTGATCACAGCAGTTATTGCTGTAGAAGCAGGTGACCAGACAAAAGTCATCTGGGGAATACTCGGCATGGGAATGGAATACAGGATCTGTTCCTTGAATTTGGGTAAATATTTATCTTCGGCTATCTCCTTACGGGTATATACGATCTTGTTGGCAACCGGTTGATTGCCGACTGTTGCCATGATAAATGCAGCTTCGTCACTGATCAGAAATTCCATTACCTTAAAAGCCTCATCCTTATTAGCCGATTGGGTACTCATGATCACACCTTCTGAACTCATAAAAGGCATGGCTCTCTGCCCCACTGGACTGATGATCGGCAGTAGTTCAACTTCATAAGGAACATCCGGACTGATCTCACCTCTGAACCAGGGACCGCTGATCACCATGGCAGCCTTACCTTCGTTGTAAAGAGTTGTTACCAGCACATTGGATACTTCAGGGGGGATTATTTTTTCTTTCAGATAAAGGTCCTGCGCGAATTGAAAGGAAGCTATGCTCTCTGCAGAATTCAGAATTGGTTGATTCTTATCGTCAAACACTCTACCGCCAAATCCCTGCATCCAGCATCCTGTATAGTAGTAATTTGCATTTTCGTATACCAGCCCATATTCACCATTTTCGGGATTAGTAAATTGTTTGGCAAGTTCAATCATCTCATCCGTGGTTTCCGGGGGATTTTTGATTTTATCAGGATTATAAAACAGGATAATGGATTTCAGCGACATTGGTAAGCCGTACAGAGAACCATCATAAATCATGGGCTCGTATGATCCCTGCACAAATTGATCCTGGATATTATCTTCAAGATAAAAATCGAGAGGTTCGATAATTCC
>JAFGMF010000218.1 GCA_016927675.1 Candidatus Cloacimonadota bacterium | reverse complement strand
TGTGAAAGAAAAATTCCCCCGAATTGATATTTCCATGATGCCCATCAGTGGTTGCGGACTACCGGATGTGGAATCTGTGAGACTGGGCGTGATTCGCACCTTGCGGGAATTGCAGCCGAAAGTTTTTCTGCCGATGCATTCCATAGACGAAGGACACCGTTATCGGAATTTCATCCAAAACCTGAAAGAAGAAGGTATTAAGAAAACAAGGCTCTATTTTCCGCTTGATCGCGGGGACAGATTCGTCTATAAAAATGGAAAATTACTCTAAATATTTATATTTAAGATGATATCAGGTTTTTTTGTTTACTCACTCAAGGTATCGAATGTTTTACATAAACTGATTATACAGGAGCGATAATGTTTAAAAATCATCTGATCATAGCATTGCGGAATATCAACCGACAGAAATTTTATTCAATCCTGAACATCCTGGGTCTGGCAGTTGGATTCACCTGCTGTCTGCTGATTGTTTTATATATCCAGATGGAGCTAAGCTATGACAGTTTCTACGAAAATGCAGACAATATCTATCGTCTGGTGAACACAAACAATATTGGAGGTAAGATCGATGTTTACTGCAATGCGCCACGTCCCATCTCACCGACAATGAAGCAGATCTATCCGGAGATCAAAGCTTATACCCGAGTTTGTGGGGTGAATGGATTATTTACGCATACTGCGAATCTGTTCTACCAGGAGGAAGCAGTTGTCTGTGATAAGATCTTTGCGGTTGATTCAACATTTTTTGCTGTTTTTGATAATGATTTTTTGTATGGAAGCAAAGATGATGCGCTTTCTCAGCCGCAATCGATCGTGCTATCCGCCAGACTGGCTGATCGCATTTTCGGGCGAACCGATGTTGTGGGAGAAACAGTATCCATAGAGAAAGCAGTTGATGTTGTCGTTTCAGCAGTCATCAAGGATCATCCCGGCAGAACCCATTTTGAATATGAGGCACTCGTACCCTGGAAAGGGCCTTATGCAGCGTATCGCCAGGGTGAGGAAAACGTCTGGTACGGCTGGCAGGTGTATCATTATTTTCTCCTGGAAGAAGGTGCTGATCCGGATGGATTGGAAGCCAAGTTCCCTGAATTCTTTACCTCATATATGAAACAGAGGTATGATAGTATTAATGGTACTTCTCAACTTTCTCTGCAACCGCTCAAATCTATCCGTCTGCATTCTGATCTGGTCTGGGAGATGTATCCAAACAGTGATATCATCTATATTTATATATTCGGTATTATTGCAGTTTTTCTGATTATTATCGCATGTATCAATTATATGAATCTGGCAACTGCCAGGTCTGCCAAACGCAGCCGCGAGGTCGGATTGCGAAAGATCTTTGGCTCGAAACGAAGTGCACTGATCAGGCAATTTCTGCTGGAATCAGGAGTAATTGCCGTAGGAGCAGCATTGATCGCTCTGGTTTTAGCAGAATTACTGCTGCCCGTATTCAATCGGATCACATTGCTGCAGGTGGAAATGAATTTGATCAGGCAGCCGCAATATTTCTTCGGAATTCTGCTTTTAGGGCTCTTTGTGGGTTTGCTGGCAGGAGTTTATCCGGCTTTTTTTCTCTCACATTTTCAACCGGCATATACTCTCAAATCCGAAAACACCAAAGGTCTGCAGGGTGCTTTATTCCGTAAGGTTCTGATCATTATTCAGTTCACAATATCCATCGCGATGATCATCGGAACTATGGTTGTGATCAAACAGTTACATTATATCAGAAATAAAGACCTTGGTTTTGGAAAAGAAAATTTAATCGCTATCAGCGCAGGGAATCAGCAGATTATCCAGCAAATGCAGTCGTTCAAACAGGAATTGGCTTCTAATCAGAATATATCAGGTGTTTCCGCATCTTTCAATATGCCCGGTACCACCTTCAACCGTTCGCCGGTACGGGCTCAGACCAATGAAGGCGATATTCAGCAGATGAGCTGCCAGTTTATGCAGATAGATTTTGATTATCTGGAGACTATGCAGATGGAAATTGCCCTGGGCAGGAATTTCAGCCGGGATATCGAGAATGCCGTCAACCAATCTGTAATGGTCAACGAAGCTGCTGTCAGAAAATTCGGTTGGGATGAACCTCTGGGCAAAAAGGTGGTCGCTTTTACGGATAGCCTTGGTAACGATAATTTTGTAGAAATCGTGGGCGTGGTAAAGGATTTTCATGCCAGCTCACTTCATACCGAAATCCATCCGGTATTGATATGGCTGATAACAGATGATATGCAATCTTACTACGGGGGAAATCTGAGTGTTTTTGTCCGCATCAAAAGTGATGATTACCGCCAGACGATTGATTTTATCACACAAGTCTGGAACCGTTTCAGCCCCGATAGACCAATGCAGTTTGTCTTTGTGGATGAACAGTTGAACAGGCTCTATCAGGCAGAAGAAAAACTGCTGACACTATTCAGTTATTTCTCTTTTCTGACGATTTTCATAGCATGTCTGGGCTTGTTCGGTCTGGCATCTTTCACGGCGGAACAGCGAACCAAAGAGATCGGGATTCGCAAGGTTATGGGAGCTTCCGTATTCCAGATAATTTTCATCTTCTCCAGAGATTTTACCAGGCTGGTGTTATATTCCTGTCTGATCGCATGCCCTTTGGCTTATCTGGTGATGTACCGCTGGCTGCAGAATTTTGCCTTTCGCACAACTCTCAATCTCTGGTTGTTT
>JAFGMF010000032.1 GCA_016927675.1 Candidatus Cloacimonadota bacterium | reverse complement strand
TGTTACTTAATCCGAGACTTTTTCTGATAAGTCTGATTTTGTTTCCCATTTTCAGTCTGATTTTAAATTATCTAGGCAAAAAGATCAAAAAATATTCAAAACGGATTCAGAAGCAATCATCCAATATGTTTTCCAATGTGGAAGAAATTTTAAACGGGATCAAGATCGTAAAAGCCTTCGCCAGAGAAAAATTTGAATTTCTGAAATTTGATCAGATCAATCGGAAACATTTTCTTTACTGGCGTAAAGCCAATCTCTATTCTTCGATCAATCAACCTCTCTCTGAGATAAACAGCACTTTAATGGGTATTATTGTACTGCTGATTGGCGGTAAACAGGTCCTTGCTCCAGGAAGTACCTTCAGTTACGGTGAATTCATTACTTTCTTACTGGCAGTTTTTTCCATGCTCCATCCTTTGAAGAAAATAACCGAAGCGTACACCGAGATCAGAAAAGCTATGGTTTCTCTGGACAGAGTATACGAAATCCTCGATAGGAAATCAGAAATTGTTGAGCATCCTTCAGCCATCTCAAAATCAGATTTTACCGATAAAATCGAATTCCGCAATGTCAGTTTTTATTATCAAACCGGAAGACCGGTATTACATAATGTTAATTTGACCGTTGAGAAAGGTCAACAGGTTGCCTTTGTCGGTAGCAGCGGTTCAGGTAAAACAACAATCGTTAATCTGGTTTCAAGGATGTATGACAAAACAGATGGGGATATCCTGATCGATGGGATCCCGATCGAAAATATCCGGTTGATTGATTTGCGGAAACTGTTCGGTACAGTAACTCAGGAATCCATTTTATTCAGCGAAACAATCTCCGCAAACATTCGTTATGGTACATTGAAAGATGTTACCGATGAAGAGATTAAAACAGCTGCGAGAATAGCTTATGCCGACGAATTTATTGAAAAATACCCCGCGCAGTATGACGAAGTTTTGCATACCAGAGCAGCAAATCTGTCCGGTGGACAGAAGCAAAGGATTTGCATCGCACGGGCTATTGTGGGTAATCCCCCGATATTGATTTTTGACGAGGCAACCAGCGCTCTGGATACAGAAGCCGAACAGAAAGTACAGCAGGCAATTGATCAGGCTACCCGTAATCGTACTGTAATGGTTATTGCCCACAGGCTTTCTACAATACTATCAGCTCATAAGATTGTTGTTCTTGACCATGGCAGAATTGTCGGTTTAGGAACACATTCGGAATTGCTCGAAAGCTGTGCAAAGTACAAAATATTATATGAATTACAATTCAAAGATCAGACAGGATAATGAAATTTCTATTTTTTCTTTCTCAGAAATATTCAATTTCGGTAATTCTTCCTCTTATTAAAGAACTCGACAGACTCAGGCAAGATTGGGCGATAACAGCATCTTTTTCTGCTGATGCCCAGTTTCCCGAAGACAGAATGCTGAATTCTTCTCGTGAATATCTTGCCTATCAGCCGGATTTTGTCTTAACTCCCGGTAATTTTCTCGATTACCGTTTATCAGGTTTGAAAGTACAGATTTTTCACGGTCTGGGGATTGAAAAACCTGCCCATTATAAGATACGCCACTTTTTTGATATCTACTGTACTTCCGGACCTGTTGTAACAGCCAGGTTCATTGAACTGCAGAAAAAATATCCATACTTCCTTGTCAGAGAAACAGGATGGACAAAGATCGACTATATCCTGAACTACAAATCATCGGGTCAGCTTTATCCCGATCAAACTGAATATTCCCGGGTTATCCTCTATGCTCCCACATGCAGCTCTTCCATGCATTCGGCAGAAAAACTGCTTCCCGAGATCATCAGAATTGCCAGACCTGAAGAGCTGTGGATATTCAAATTTCATGATCTGCTGCAAAGTGATCAGATACTCAAAAAACTACCTGATAATATCAGGATATTTGATAATTCTGATATTACACCTGTACTTCATCATGCCGACCTGTTGATTTCCGACACATCTTCTGTAGTTTATGAATTCATGGTTCTGGATAAACCCGTGATAACTTTCCGGACTTTAGATCGGTTAGATAAGGGGATAAATATCACTGAGCCTCATCAACTTCGAAGTGCAATCGATCGATCGCTGGAAAATCCGAATGAATTTTATGAGAACAGAAAGAAACATCTACAAGAAGTTAATCCCTATCTGAACGGCGAGATCAGCAAACAGATGATAAATGAACTGATGAACATTAAACTCTCAGGCTGGAAATCGGGGAGAAAACCTCTCAATCTCTGGCGTAAATGGCAGGTCAGGCAAAGGGTGAAAAAATGGTAAAGGTTCTTTTCAATCTGGAAATGGAATATCATTACAACTCTTTGTTCCCTTTATTACTGGAACTGAAAAAAGATCCCACTTACGAGATAAAATTGAGAACAGGAAAGGACCCCGGAAAATTCCTGGGTATATTCTATCTTTCTCAAAGGAAAAAAATGATCGAAAAATATCATCGATCAGGTTATCAACTAACCGATGAAACCGCAGGATTCGATCTGGTAATAGCCGGCGATGCCCTGTCTGATCCTGATAAATATCAGGGCGCTTGTTTTTTTAATCTTGATTATGGTGTGGGCATCAAGACATCCCGGATCAGAAATATTGTTAAACAGATAAACTATCGTTATCATGTGATCCTGGAAGGTGATTTCTGGTACGACTATATTCGTTCTTTAAATTGGGCTGATAAAGCGAATTTCCATTTAACTGGAATGCCCAAGCTTGATCCACTTTTCTGGAACGATCATTACGATCTGAATAAAATACGCGCTGCCATGAAACTCGATCTTTCCAGAAAAACCATCCTGTTCGCTCCATCATACAAACCCAGCTGTATCGAATTTCTGCAGGATAAAATCCTCAATCTTGTACCAGATTATAATCTGATCATCAAACTTCATCCTTACAGTTGGAAAGGCAGATATGCACCTCACTCTCATCATCGCTTTTACGAAAAGATCACCCGTAAGTTTCCCGGAGTTTACCTGATCTCTCAGGAAATTTTCGATATTTATCCTTTTCTGCTAATTTCTGATACTCTGATCAGCGATACTTCAAGTGTTATTAATGAGTATCTGGCACTCGGAAAATTCGGGATCATCTACGAACTTCCACACTATAAGAAAAAACATTCCGACGGAATGGACATTCTGGCTATTGATCCAAAACAGTGGTTTATCAATGCTTTCCCACATATATCAGATCCTGCAGAATTGAAAGATGCTGTCGAAGCTGCCTTGAACCCATCAGCAACAATGCTTGAGAAACACCATCAATATCGGAAATATTTCTTTACAGGGTTAGATGGGAAAGCGTCTCAAAGAGTAAAAAAAATCATAGATTCTATCTTTAAGGATTAAAATTATGTCTGGTACAACAAAATTGACAGGGAAAAAACTCCGGATTGCTCTGAAAATGTTAGACAGAGTCACTTCCTTCCTGGAAAACAATAAAATTCCATATCTGCTTGAAGGCGGAACTTTACTCGGGATCATTCGTGAGCAAAGGTTGCTACCCTGGGATAATGATATTGATCTGACCCTGATTGAACAGTTTAAACCGCTGCTGCTGAAAAACATCTGGAAACTCAGGCTAATGGGATTACGGGTTAAGGTGAAAAGATATCAACGAGAGATTGGGCCCTTCAAACTTGGAGAAACCCGGATCGTGAAAATCAGAAATTACAGACTTCTCTTTTTCCGGGGAGATGTCATGATCGACCTGTTCATTAAACGAAGGATCGGCGACAGGTATTTCTGGAC
>JAFGMF010000217.1 GCA_016927675.1 Candidatus Cloacimonadota bacterium | reverse complement strand
TATGAAAAACTTGTTAAAGACTGGAAATTAAAAATTTTGACAGAACTCGAAGATAATAACATTTAGACAATCAAGTATCTACTTACAGTTTTCAAAATATCATTGGGATGAGGATTAATATAGATGAATTTTGATAATAAGATCAACCGTTTGGGAACTGATTGTTACAAATGGGACGGAATGCAGGAAAAATTCGGCAGGACTGACTTGTTACCTCTATGGGTAGCTGATATGGATTTTCCGGCAGCGGATGTTATAATTGATGCATTGGCTGAAAGAGTCAGGCACGGTGTGTTTGGTTATACCTTCAGACCGGAAACTTATTATCAATCCATAATTAACTGGCATAATCAACGGCATTCCAGTGTTATTGAACGATCATGGATTCTGGATTTACCCGGAGTTGTACCCGGAATCTGTCTGGCACTTCAAGCGATCATTTCATCCGGTGACAGGGTACTTATTCAGACACCGGTTTATGATCCTTTCTTTCAGGCTGTACAAGATAACGGGGGAGAACTGGTCGTATCGCCTTTGAAACTGGTGAATAACCATTATGAAATTGACTTTACAGATCTGGAGATAAAGCTCGCTAATGATGTGAAAGTGATGCTTTTCTGCAGTCCGCATAATCCAGTCGGGAGGGTCTGGAATCTGCAGGAGTTGAGCAGGATCTGTGAATTATGTGTTAAGAATGATGTGCTGTTGATTGCCGATGAAATTCATTCTGATCTGATCTTTGAGCCATATCGTCATATTCCGGCGGCTACGATTTCAGAGGAGATCAAACAGAGAATAATTGTGCTTAATGCCCCGAGTAAGACTTTTAATATCGCCGGTTTGACAACTTCGTATGCAGTGATTCCATCGGAAGAGATAAGAAGAAAAGTTAACGAAATGATCGAGAAAAATCATCTGATTCTGGGTAATATTTTCGGGAATCTAGCCTTGCAGACGGCATATCAACAAGGTGCGCAATGGCTGGATCAATTGCTGATCTATCTGCAGAATAATTATTGTTTTCTGAGAGATTACATTACCCGAGAAATTCCTGCAGTTAGAGTTATAAGGATGGAAGGAACATATCTTGCCTGGCTTGATTTCAGGGAGTTCGGATTGAATGATTCTGATCTGGAGAAATTGCTTGTAGATAAAGCTAAAATCGGGTTAACACCGGGAATCCAGTACGGGCAGAATGGTTCTGGTTTCATGAGGCTGAATTTTGGCTGTCCCCGCAATATCCTGGAACAAACTTTGATAAGAATGAAACATGCTCTAAGCCAATATGCAATGAATGGGAGTTCGTTATGAAAGATCTGGTAACCAAAACAATTATCTTGAATCAGGGTGATCCGGATTCAAAAAGAAAAGAAATACTTGAATATTTCAGAAAAACGGTAGCAATCGAAGAGAAACTTTTTGCCACCTTCAAAGACGAGAAAACCTATTATCTGAGAGCTGATCCTCTCAGGCATCCCCTGATTTTCTATTTTGGACATACTGCGGTTTTCTATATAAATAAGTTGATTATTGCCAAGCTGATCTCAAAAAGGATCAATCCCCGGTTTGAATCGATATTTGCTGTTGGGGTCGATGAAATGAGCTGGGATGATCTAAATGAAGAACACTATGATTGGCCTGATGTAGCCGAAGTAAGTAATTATCGAAAACAAGTCTGGAATCTGGTTGAAGAAAAAATAAACAGTCTTAATCTGCGAATACCGATAAACTGGCATGAACCATTCTGGGCCATATTAATGGGAATCGAACATCAGAGAATCCATCTGGAAACATCCTCAGTGCTGATCCGCCAGTTACCTCTTTCTGCTTTGAAGCAGACTGAATTCTGGCAAAAATGTTCACAATCTGGTGAGCCGCCGGAAAATCAGTTGATACCTGTTACATCCGGGAAAGTCGTTCTCGGTAAAAATTTCGATGATCCCCTTTATGGCTGGGATAATGAGTTCGGGCACATGGATACACAGGTAACAGGTTTCAAAGCAGGTAAATATCTGGTTTCAAATCGTGAATTTCATGAATTTGTTGAAGAAAATGGTTATCAGCACGAGGAGTACTGGCCAGAAGAAGGCTGGAACTGGAAGAAATATACCCGGGCAGAACATCCTTTTTTCTGGAGAAGAGAAGAAAGTGGTAATTACAGATTAAGAATTATGCTGGAAGAAATACCTATGCCCTGGAATTGGCCGGTAATTGTGAATTTTCTGGAAGCAAAGGCATTTTGCAATTGGAAAAGCAAAAAAACAGGTAAATCGATCCGTTTACCCTCAGAAGCCGAATGGTACCGATTGAGAGATCTGCATATCGATACAGATCAACCCTGGTGGGGAACAGCTCCCGGAAATATTAATCTGGAACATTTTGCCTCATCCTGCCCAGTGGATAAATTCAAATTCGGAGATTTTTATGATCTTATCGGCAATGTCTGGCAATGGACAGAAACGCCGATTTCCGGTTTCGATGGCTTTATCGTGCATCCATATTATGATGATTTTTCTACTCCGACGTTTGACGGCAAACATAATCTGATCAAAGGAGGCTCCTGGATTTCTACCGGAAACGAAGCTGTCAGAGCAGCACGTTATGCATTCCGCAGACATTTTTTCCAACATGCAGGATTCCGATACATTGAATCTGATATACCTGTAAAAATAACAGCCAGAACCTACGAAGAAGATACTGATGTAACTCTCCGCTGTGAATTTAACTATGGAGAAAAATATTTCGGGATTGATAACTTCCCCGAAAATGCAGCGAAATTCTGTCTGGAGATCATGACCAACAGAGATAAAAAAAATGCCCTGCATCTTGGTTGTGACGTCGGCAGAGCCTCTTTTGAACTGGCAAAGCAGTTTGAGCATGTTGTCGGTCTTGATTTTACCGCAAGATATATCAGGATAGCAATTCAAATGCGTGATCAGAAAAAAATCCTTTACACTCTTCC
>JAFGMF010000216.1 GCA_016927675.1 Candidatus Cloacimonadota bacterium | reverse complement strand
TTTTTTGATCTGTGATGAGCAAGAAGATCAAGAAAATTATACACCAGCACGATCAGTTTTTCATTATTCCAGGTCTCAACTTTTCTCAGAACGTAATTTCCCTCTTCGGCTGTAAAGATCTTCACATACTTACTTTTCTCCAGATCATAGCCAAGATCCAGCAGGTGATGTTCCAGAAGCTGATGTTCATTTCTATTACGACTGTTGTCCAGCTCAGATGATTCAACCCAATATTCCGGAAAATTACGGGCGATATCAATCGGTAACAGACCGCTGAATATCGCATTGCGTGAATATGGTGTGGCTGTTGGTAAAATTGAGTAATATAGATTCAGATCTATATCGAACATCTCCTGCAGAAATGGTTCAATGGCAAAATACTGATCCAGTCTCATACAATCTAGAACGATAAAATAGACCGGTCCTTCCTTTTCCAGTTCCGGAACAACAAATTCCGAGATCAGATCAAACGAGAACATTGGTCTTTCATCACTCTTTAGCCATTCTTTGTAATTTTCAATGATGTAATTACAGAATTCGGAATTACAATTCAATTTTTCCAGAAAATGCATCTGTGCCAGAGCATTATCGTTGATCTCATCTATATGCAGATCCCAACGGCAGATCTCTTTGTACATCTCATTCCATTGCTGCCATACAGGAGAAAGCAGTAATGCCTTGTTCAACTGAGCAGAAAATCTGGCATATTCTTCCCCAATTTTGTTCTTTCTGATCTCATCCGTTTGAAATATCTTCTTGATCGCCATGATTATCTGGTTGGGATTGACCGGTTTGATCAGATAGTCTGCTATCTGGCTGGCAATGGCACCTTCCATTATGCCTTCTTCCTCACTTTTGGTAACCATCACTACCGGGATCTGAGCGTTGATCTTATTGATCTCCCTCAAAGTCGTCAAGCCATCCATACCGGGCATCATTTCGTCGAGTAAGATCATATCGAATTTATCTTCTATCACAAGCGAAATCGCATCGGTTCCATTTGAAGCGGTTTTAACATTATATCCCTTTTCGGATAAGAACATTATAAAGGGTTGAAGACTTTCAATCTCATCATCTACCCAGAGTATTCGTAACATATCCATTTTGTTCTCCTCGATCAGTATTGGTAAAGTTGAAAAACCTGATTATAACAGATGATTAAAGAAAATTCTTAACCCCTCTTTGATAATCAATCACCATTGTCATGCTGAGTAGAAAATCAATTTCTTTCATTTCGTTCTTCCTGAAATATTGGAAAAAAGTTGGAGTCCACGATACAAGCTTCGAGGAATCTTAACATAAAACTCCTTCTTTTACGATTGCTTCAGACAAGGGGAATAGACATTTTCTTCACCGGGAAATCTACCCTCACGAACATCCCGGCAGAATGAAGTCAATTTATCCGGAATCCTTGTTTTAAGATCGTCATAAGAACGAACAAATCTGGGCAAATTCTCGCTCATCCCCAGCAGATCATTATAAACAAGGACTTGACCGTCGGTAAGACGGCCAGCGCCAATCCCAACAGTCGGGATTACCAATTCCCGGGTGATCTGATCTCCAAGTTTTTCCGGAATTCCTTCAAGAACCAGCAGAGAAGCTCCAGCCTGTTCAATCGCTTTTGCCTGGTCCAAGATTGTGTCATGGTCAGCCTTGGATTTTCCCTGAACCAGATAACCACCCATTGAATTAATTGATTGAGGAGTAAGCCCCAGATGAGCCACAACCGGGATCTCAATTTCGGTAATCGCCCTGATAGCTTCCAGGCGCGTCGGTTTGCCGCCTTCCAATTTCACGGCATTCGCTCCACCTTCCACGATCAGTCGCGCAGCATTCAATCTGGTCTGCTCCAGGTTAAGATGATAACTCAGATAAGGCATATCTGCGATGATAAAAGTATCTGCAGCACCTCTCCTCACGGCTCTGGTATGATGCAGAATGTCTTCAACCTTCACCTGAAGTGTATCTTTATAGCCCAGAACGACCATTCCCAGGGAATCTCCGACAAGGATAACATCTACTCCCGCCTGCTCCAGAAACCTGCCGGATGGATAATCGTAAGCAGTGATCATTACGATCTTCCTGCCCTCTTCTTTCATTTTCCTTAATGTTCTGATCGTGTGCATCAAACCTCCACTTTGAGAAGTGGTTATCCAAAGTTATATTCAAATCTTATTTTATCCTATCTCTGCCGATAATATCTATCCCTTTCGCTATAGATGCATCCGCAGTACTGCTGGCGATACATCCCGGCTGCTTTTGACAGCTCAATTCCCTCTTTCCAGTACTCTCTTAGATCATGATCCAGAAAAGCTACATCATACTCCTCAGCCAGGGATGCAGCTATCGCTTTGATCTGTTCATGATTTTGAAACTTACTGTAAAGAAGAGTTGATGTGAAGAAATCGAAATTACCTTTTTTAGCGACGGCAGCAGTCTGGCGAAGTCGCTCGTAATAACAGGCTTCACATCGACGATTTTCCCTGAAAACAGAATTTCTGAGAAATTCATCAAGGTTATATTCATCCTTGCAGATAAGCGGAATATTCTCTGCTTCAACATACTGCTTCAACGTATCCAGCCTTTTCCGGTATTCCTGCCAGGGATGGATATTATGGTTATACCAGAATCCATGAATCTCGTATTCATCTTTTAAATGCTGATAAGGTGCAATGAAGCAGGGAGCACAGCAGATATGTACGAGCAGTTTCGGCATGATCTTAAAATTCCTTGAGCAGATTTGCAGCGATGATCGATCTCTGGATCTGATTTGTCCCTTCGTATATCTGGGTTATTTTCGCATCTCTCATCATTTTTTCCACGGGATATTCCTTCATGTATCCGTAACCTCCCAGGATCTGGACAGCATCGGTGGTCACTTTCATAGCAACATCGGAAGCAAAGACCTTGCACATGGCAGATTCTTTGGCATACTTTTTCTCTCCGGCATCGATCATTCTAGCCGTAGCCATCACCAGAGCCCGTGCAGCTTCGATCTGAGTTGCCATATCTGATAACATGAACTGAATTGCCTGAAA
>JAFGMF010000215.1 GCA_016927675.1 Candidatus Cloacimonadota bacterium | reverse complement strand
TGGATAAATTTCCATACCGCTGCTGCGATCGTTCTGGGAGAGAATATCGGTACTACCGTCACGGCTTATCTGGCTTCTCTGGGCACATCTGTAAATGCCCGACGAACTGCAAGGGCACATTTACTTTTTAATGTGTTAGGCGTTATCTGGATTGCAACTGTGTTCAGGTATTTTACCGCATTTATCCTGCAGATGGCTCCCTGGAATTCAAGTCTGCAGGAAAATCTTCCTCTTAATCTGGCACTTTTTCATTCGGTTTTTAATCTTACCAACACGATTTTATTTCTGCCCTTTGTCAACCAGTTTGCCTTGATCGTAACAAAACTGGTAAAACCAAAAGAACGCGATAAATCAACAGTTTATAAGCTGACATATATTTCCACCGGGTTACAGGATACTGCCCAGATCAATATTCTGGAAGCAAGAAACGAATTGAAAAAGATGGCGGAAGTTACTCACAGTATGTTCCAGACCTTTCTTAATGTCTTCAATAACCCCGATAAGAAAATGGGAGATAAAGTTGAAGAGGTGAAAAGGCAGGAAGAATTGACCGATCAGATGCAGGAGGAAATTACCAGATTTCTGGTGGAATGCTCCAAAGAAGATTTGAGTGAACAAAATATCCTGAATCTTAATTCAATGATTCGGATCGTGAACGAAATGGAAAATATCGGTGATAGTTGCTTTAAATTGATGATCCTGACTGAAAAGAAATATCTGAAAAAAATCAAATTACACGAGAAAGCATTAAAAGAATTTCAGGATATTTCCGAGCTTCTGCTGGAATTCATGACTCTGTATAAAAAGCATATTAACGAACATCTGGAAAATCGGGTTCTGGATATGGCATTCAAACTGGAAAGAAAAATCAATATACTCAGAGACAGCCTTAAGAAAGGAGCTCAACACAGGCTTCAAACCGGCAGTAATGTCAAATCAGAATTGATCTATCTTGATCTGTTGAAGCATTTCGAACATATTGGCGATTATTCTCTGAATATTGCTCAGGCTCTCAGACAATTGAATTGATCAGACGTATAAACAAACTGATTTTAGCTGTTTCGTCTGATACTTATAATATCTATTTCCTTTGTAATTCCCTCTCTTTTATCTGTAACTCATCTACCTCCAGGCTGTTCCAGTCCAATGGTTTGATTGTTTTCATCTGCCCCCTGGGTACTACAATCTTCTGAGGAGCTAATTTAACTTCACTGCCTTTGTGGATCTGCTTCAATTCAAGCATATATTCAATTTCGTTTTGCGGGCTTTCCACCCGAAGTGAACTGTTCATGTCGGCAATTTTTATAACAACAGGAGACTTTGATTTTACGTTAAGTTCGGATATTATGAATTTTCTCTCTGTTCTGCCATCAGGAAGTCTGACGGTCATTTCCAGCACGACATTCTTAAGCTCCCGCTCGGAAGACAATTCAACCAACTGATCGGCAGTGCCGATAGTCTGCAGCTTCAGGTTGTCTTTGCCGGAAGAACTTTTACCTACATTAAGAGTAACACTTTTACCCTTCAATAGGAAATCACATTGATATCCCTTACTCTCCGATGCAATATCCAGAGTATAGTCTTTCCCGTTAACATCCTTGATGAAATAAAGTTCTTCTGTATTTCCCTCACCGTGGAAAAAAGGCCATCTGATGATATTGTCAGTCTTTTTCGCAGGATCTTTTTCCAATTCCAGATCGGTACCGGATTTTTTGTAGAAACGCTTGCCCTGTTCATCGGTTATCTGTTCGGCAGTACCGCCACTGCTGAAGATCAAAGTACCCAGCTGACCAGTTAGATAACCGACATTTAGAGGATGATTATGTTTGTATTTTGCATCTGAAACATTCGTCGCCAGAAATGTCCAGGGCCCGGAAGTGCTACCGTTCCAGCCATAACTGTTGGGATCTGAAGGATCATAATCTGGTGGATACTTCCAGTCATGAGTCCAGCCTGATTTTTTGACATCGATATAATTACGCTGAGTTGTCCCTGTATAAAAATCAGTACTGGTACTGTAGGGAAAATTCGGATCATAAACATAGATTCTGTAGTGAGTAGCGGTCTCAGAAGTTGCATAAGGTACAATTGTATGAGCTTCAGCACCTTCGCCCAATGCCTCTATGGCCGCGATACTGGAAGGCATAAAGGAAAGCAGCGGATAATCATGACTGGCAATGGAAGTCTTGATCTGATTGTAAGCATACTCGGGATCATTCCAGTTATAATCGTTAAACAGATCGATCAGCTTACTGATCATCGGCTGAGAAAGCTGGCGCAGATGCATGATACTGATGGATTCTCGAACCACATCAAGATCAGGGCCATTATGTTCCGTCAATCCTCCCTCGTATTGATATACCGGACCGCATACAGCCAGATGACCTCCCTCATGAAAGCAGATCAGACTTAACAGAGACATGCCGAAACAACTGGCATGTCCGGCATAGTTGCTTATTACCAGATCATAGAACGTTAGATCATCCGAACTTGCCTGACTCTTTTCCTGAGCAACTCCGAGGAAAGCTTTGCTGAAAATATCCCATAATTCATCATCATCGGTTGTCATCAGGTAATTATAGAAATTCCATCCATCAGGATTAGGATTGTATTGTGCCTTTAAGGAGGGAATGATCAACATGATTAATAAGAATAACAAAATTTGCTTTTTCAATTTATCCTCCTTCTATTCAAATTTAGCTTTATAGGGTTCCGAAAGGATTGAAGGTCTGCCGTCCGGATCATAAGATTGTACTTTATACCAGTAATAGGGTCCTTTATTGATGGTCTCATCATTATATTCCGAAGCAGTTAATAGAGAACTGATCTGTCTGTAAATGCCGTTTTCAGAAGAACTGCGAAAGACGATGTAACCTAAATGGGAAGCGGGATTATAGGCAGGTGACCACTCGATCAGCAATCCGCAGCTGTCACTCTTGCTTGTTATCTTATTGATGATCGGGGTAGCCGATCCTGAAATTTTAAATGTATAGGAGCTGTAGGGAATTGATTCTTCCGGTTTGCTTTCATTACCGTTCTGATCAACAGAAAGGACTTTATAATGATAGATTGTTTTAGGATCAGCTTTCTTATCGTAAAATGAACCGGCATTCATACCTTCATGGGCTACAAGCGGAATAACATCGCAATTGCAGGGTGAATCCGGGGCAAAGGGTTCACTCAGTTCGATTGGAGTAGCCGGGGGCTCTTCGACGGTGAGTCCGCCGATCCAGCTGTAACCGGAATCTTCCTGCAAAGACCTGTAAATGTGGAACACTCCAAGATCCTGGCTGGGTGCGGCGATCCATTCCAGATAAATAGCATCATCCCTTGCCTGGACCGCAGTGATTATGGGTGGTGGCGGGGGAGTCTCATCTCTCAGACGCTGGCAGACCAGCAGAGGTATTTCCAGAGAATTGGGATAAGGCCAGCTACCACTCAGATTCTGGCTGCCATCTCGACTTTTCAACCAGTAGGCGTAACATAAAGGTGACCCTGCTGGGACAGTATAATCATCAAAATAAGGTTTTCCGTAAACTGCAGCAATTTCGACTGCCTCAAGATGAGTTATCTCACCGATCAGAACAAAATCACCGCTGGAGATGTTGTTTCTTTCCTTTTCCTGCGGACTTATCCATTCACCTAAATGACATAAACTGCGGTAGATTTCATAGGAATAGATATCAGGTTCGCTGTTGATTTCCCAGAAAACACGGATATATTCCTGAAATCCTTCTGCATCGGTGTACTTCGGGGGATCAGGAGGGTAGATATCCGGCACGAAACCCGAAGCAGTAGAAGATTTTTCCCCTATATTCCCATGAATATCAGTGCAGTCGATGCGATAGTAAAAATCCTTTTCTCCATAATAGGAGATAATTGCCGGATCATTATCGGTAAATTGAACTTCTGTTCCGGCCGGTTGTGCAATGAGGGCAGGATTGATCTTTGTCTGGATGGATGAATTCTGGTTCTCCGATCGATATACATTATACCCGCTGATCCCGTCCAATTCCAATCTGCCGAATTGATCTTTGATTACTTTACTCCAGGTTATCCTCAAGGTCTGTCCGACAGCCTGTACCGATAGATCTCCCGGCAGCCCGGGAGGAGTAGTGTCTTGAGGTGTAACCACAGTTGAGAAACTGCTTAGAATCCCCGGCTGCTCAAGTCCGTCCAGCGCTTCAACCTGGTACTGATAATTAATCCCATTTACCGGACCTATCACAGGTGATCCGTTGACGTCATGAGTAATCGGGAAACCGCTTTCGTCCCAGCGGCGATAATCGACCAGACCCATGGTGGCAGCAATCGGATCACCTTCCAGATTTTGGGTAATCACAGCCATTACAGGTGCATCATTGATTTTGACTGCGCTCCCGTGAGGAGCTTCTCTACGGTAAACATTATAGCCGAAGGCATTATTTACGCTGTCCCAGGTAATTAGTACTTCACTGTCTCCGGCAGTGACCTGTAAATTGGCAGGTGCAGGAAGCGGAATGCTGAATCCGGCGCGGATTGATTTAGTGCTTTTCAATATTGTCTCAGAACCGTTTGCAACAGCTCTGAACTGGTAATAATAATCTGTTCCGGAGTTAACATTAGTGTCCGAATATGATTGTCCTAAAACCATGGAGATTGACTGGAACCTTCGTGCCAGAAATTGAATCTGTTCCCAGTTGTCAGAAGATGGATCCAAAGTTGAAAGGATACATGGATCAAATTGGGCAGGTCTGATCGGGTGAATCGGTTCAAATGAACGATCTTTGAGTTTAGGTTTATGCCAGGGTAAATTTGCCAGAATCTGCCATTCTTCAGAACCTCTGGTAATTATACTATTTATCTGATCACAATCAGACATTATGGTTATCGGAACCTCGTTTATCGGAGAGCGGGGATATTCATCTGTTAATCCTGTTTTCCGATAAATGTTTATTCCTTCAATATTTAAATCTTTAAGCTCATTCCAGATAAATGTGATCTGGGTCTTGGTTCCAGGAAGAGTATCTCTGTTCAAGATAATCAATTCCAGATCTTCTGCTGCGAGCCCGGATATCAGGAAGAAATTAATTATCAGCAGTGTTACTGATAATATTTTTATCGGTTTTCTTGTTTTTTTCATTTTTCCTCCGCTAATCTATGTCGAATCCGTCTTCATTCAATGTTACAGTAACATCAGCACTGGCACATAAAACCCAGGCTACACAGCCTTCCAGTCCACAGCTTCCCTGGAAATAGAAAGGATCTCCCACCATGATCTGCAGATTGCACCAGGCAGAAGCAGATACCAAACCCCAGAGTATCTCACCATGTAGCTTCACGCCAAAATTCGCCAGAATGTAGGGTAACGGTACAGCAGGAATTGTCGAACAGAGCTCCACACCTTCCATGTTTACAAAAGCGCCCAGACCGGCATAGATCTCTATCCCGCCGGCAAAAATACCAAAATCCAGGCATACACTTACCTGCCCGAATCCGTATACACCCGTGATATATTCGGGAAATTGAGTTAGGTCAACTGCATAATGATTACTGCCGTCTGTAAGCACCCAGACTTCGCTTTTAGGGACATTGTTACCGATGAAAATACCCCCCGTCAGACCTGCGCTTCCCAAAGATCTGCCATAAACACTTATTCCTGCACGACCCTGAACGTATTGCGTAACAGGAGACAGATACCAGTTGATATGACCATTGGCTTCCAGTCCGGCACAGATACTGCTGAAATCCAGATCGCCCTGGAGATCTCCATATACACTTCCAGCGGCAAGATCTGTGGTCAATAATATGGAACCATCTACAGAAACATTACCTCCAAGCCCCAGATCCAGATACATCATTCCTGCGGCAGCAAAAGTTGTAATAGTTGGTTTGATAACGGTTTTCGCTTCGATCATGCCTCCGGCTCCGCCCAGAATCCCAAAAGCGCTTTGCTGAGTTGCTTCAAGAGTAAATCCGAGCATGATACAACTAAGCGTCTGTCCATCTATATCGATGCAGCCCCACATCTCTGATGCAGCTCCGATATCGACCCCCATCAGCATGAAATTGTTGCCGGAACTGCCGATAAGCCCGATCTCTGCACCATCACGATCAAGCTGGATGGAGGATGTTACATTGTCGTAAAAATGATCAGGCAGCGAGACGGTACCTTCTCCCAGGAAACCATCCTGATCATTTGCGTCGTATTCAAGCAGAAAATCAAAACTGGCAGTACTATTACCCCAATTTTTGGCAAGATTCAAATTACTGGATTGACAAAACTCCGAATCCTTTTCGATGATCCCGATACTTCTGCCGTCCCACTCAGTGATGGGTCCACTGTAGACAGAATCCTGAATGGTTAGATAATTGGAACCGAAAAATTCGAAATGATTATTCCCGCATACTTCCAGATAACCCGGGAGATTAGCATCAAATTCAGATAAAGCAACATGATGAGGAGTAAATAAAAATCCGTCGAATTTCTGATCGGCAGAATTATAGTCAAAGAAGAGCTCACCGACATTGCCATCGGCCAGCAATTCACCCCAGATGAGTTTAAAAGGTTTGGCAAAATGTCTGGTTTCCTGAATACCGGCCTGAGTAAGAATTATCTGTCCGGTTCTTACACTTAATGCTCCGGCAGGAGCTCCCGGATTAGTCTCTACCAGCTCTAATTTCCAGTGATCCAGTGTTACGGGACCGGCACTTAGATCTATGTCGCCACCTACCAGATTTGCAGTAGAAGTCAATTCCAGATCAACAAATGGGATTTGAGTATTGCAGGCACCTTTCAGGTTCAGCATTCCGTGAAATTCGGCATCGTATACCGAACTGCTGGCAAATCTTATGTAAAAGCAACGTTCCTTCTGCCTGATACAGGCCAGATCGACATCAAAAGGTTCTGTTGCCTGATAATAAGTAGCTGATTTATCACCCAGTTTTTCATTTCTGATATCTAAACTGATTGTGATCTGACCGTTAATTCCCAGCGTCTCTATATTGATCCAGCTTTGTGATAAAGAACAGTCAAAACCGTCAATAAAAACTAATTTTTTAGAATTGTGGACATCGGGAGAATAGATTGTCAATTCTGCTAGATTTGTTATGGTCAACCCGGCAATATTTTTTTCTTCAAGTTTTGCCGGGATATCACCCCATAAAACAATACTGTTAAAATCAGTATTACTGTGAGGAACAAACCTTGCAGCAGCTGTTCCATCCAGGTAAAACCAGGCATAATCTGCTTCAGCAGTATTTGGCTTGGCATGAAAAGGTAACAACTCCTCTCCGGTATTGGTAAGTTCCCCCCATAACAGATCCTGACTAAGATTAACACTACCCGACAGATCCAGATCTTTTTGAATACTGAGATCAGTGAAATATGCGGTGACCCTCTGACCGGGATTATTATAGCAAACAGCCTTTTCCGGAGTGACGATCTGACCGCCGCCAATAGAACCATATTGAACAGCACTGCTGTCAACACGGATGAAACCCGAAGCCATGGAAATTTGATAATCATAAGGGACAATTGTACTGAACTGATAAGCCGCATTCAGATTGAAACGTGCTTCCAGTCCATGTCTGGTAACCAATGCATCATCAAACCGGTATGGAGCCTGCAGGTAACCAGAATTGGATATTACGGTTCCGGAAGGCACGGCGGTTGTCTGTCCACTTCTCAGGATCACTCCCTGCCAATCATTTGCCAAACCGTATCCCGAAGGAGAATAGCTTTTGCTGAAATCTGCTATAACTCCGGAACCGGCAAAGATCATTCCTGTTTTATCAGTAGTAAAGGGACCGAATGCTGAATCTGGCATGTCCTGATAAAACTGACAATCCTGAGTGATGGCAACAGAGCCGAGATCAATAATGGCAGGACCGCATCCGTTTCCGTCTATTATCGAAACCGGTAAATGAAGCTTTGATCTGGCAATCGCACCGGAAGTCGTAATATATAGGCTGTCCATGGCAAGCCTGAAGCCTTCGATAAACAATTTTGCCGGAACTTCCGGATAAGTTGGTAAGGTAGGATAACTGGCAGATCCGGCCAGCATATTTCCTATTGAAAGTCTGGCTCCGGGAGAAATAGTGGCATTCTCGAATCTGACTGTGATTCCGCTTTTAGGTGGAAGCGGCTGCAGTTTTCCTAATAAATTCTCCTTAGCTTGTTGAATTCCATATTTATCGATACTTTCCTTTATTAAGGGGATAGAAATCTCATCTCCTGCTTTTACCAATGGATCCAGCTTCATTGCTTCAAAATGTGATATCTCAATTTCAGGATGCAGAACTGTTTCAACAACGGTAAAAGGCTGATCTACTTCCTGTAGATTTCCGATTAATCCAGGAATAAGGAAATCAAATCCGCAGTTGAAATGAACCTGGGCAGTTCCTGAAGCACCTTTTGTGGTATTGCTGTTAAAATCGTATTGACCTTTTTCTTCATAACTGTTCACTATAAGTATGAAATCACCGAAGATAAGAGTATCAGGCATCTCCCTGTACCAGGATGGATAGGAAATTCCTACAATGACTCCGATCCTGGCATCAGCCTCCAGAATGAAATCATTGAGTTGAAATTGCTTTTTACTCTGCTGATTCAGCCATTTCTCGGCTTCTTTCAATTCCTCTCTCTGCTTACGGTATTCGGTGATGTAGAGATCCATGGATCTTCTCTCCAGACTTTTCTTCGCCTGTTTCAGATAGATATCTTTGTAGACAGCTATTGCCGTTTCCCGATATAATTCGGCAATCACTTCAGATCTCTTTCTGCCGGCTTCCAGGTCACCCTTCTCTATCTTCAGGGCAGTTTCGCTTAATTCCTTTTCCGCTTTGGTAAATTCTCCGGGAGCAAGCTCATCAAATTTATTCTGCCTGATGATCTGCCGCATTTGTAAAACATCCTTTAACGCCGTGCGGGATACTTTGGCTGATTCGATACTGATGGCAAGGTAGTATTCTGCATCACTCAGATTCGAGTTGATCTTTTTCAGATTACCGTTTTTCTCGAAGATCTTCTCGGCTTCCCGATAATAGTCAAATCCCTTGGAAAAGCTCAAAGGAGCTAATAAATCTGCATTTTCACGTTTTGCTTTTTCTAAAAGGCTGCCGGCTTTTTCAAATAACTGAAACTGAACAGGATCATTCTGCTCTGCTTCCAGAATCGCACTGAAAAAAATTACTGAAGATAAGATATGGATAATAAGAAATAACCTAAATCCAGGAGCTGTTTTCATTTTAACCCTCCCCCGAAAACAGAAGATAAATTTGCACGTAGATTTTTTAAATTAATTCATTTCTGTAAAACAAGATGAGGTATTTATTACTTCTCCAAATCTGATCAATAGAATAAATGGTGTCAATCAGTTTTTCTTAATCCTTCATAACCTGTTTAACAGGTTTCTTTTAAACAAATTAGATTTATTAATCAATGTCCCTTTTATCAGGGCTTCCGTATTATTATCAGCAATCTTGATCATGACTAATATACTAAGCCTGTGCCTTTTTGTGTTGATCAGCCTGCCAGGAG
>JAFGMF010000214.1 GCA_016927675.1 Candidatus Cloacimonadota bacterium | reverse complement strand
GAAGCGCCCATGTTGCACTGGCCGGACAGCATGTTTGAGTATCTTACCGAAGATAATATTCTCTTCAGCAACGATGCATTTGGTCAGCATTATGCCAGTGAGTTTCTGTTCAATGATCTGGTTGATCAGACAGAATTAATGGAAGAATGTATCAAGTATTATGCCAATATTTTAACACCTTTCAGTAAATTGGTAACCAGGAAAATCCAGCAGTTTCTGGAATTAGATCTGCCGTTGGATATGATCTGTACGAGTCATGGTGTGATCTGGCGAAAAGACCCGGCTCAGATTGTTCACAAATATCTGGAGTGGGCCGATGGTTATCAGGAAGATCAGATCAGCATTATCTACGACAGCATGTGGGATGGCACCAGGATCATGGCTGAACAGATTGCCAAAGGTATCGGCAGAGGAAATCCAGAAATCAATGTCAAACTGTTCAACGCAGTAAAAAGGGACAAGAATGACATTATCACCGAGATTTTCAAATCCAAAATGATAATTTTAGGCTCTCCGACTATTAATAAGGGCATACTTACGAGTATTGCTGGTTTGATGGAAGAGATAAAAGGCTTAAGATTCCAGAATAAGAAAGCAGCAGCTTTTGGAGCTTACGGCTGGAGTGGAGAATCACCTCAGATTCTCGCCGATCTTTTAAAAGAAGCGGGATTCGAGGTTATTGCCGATCCGTTAAAAGCAAAATGGAATCCTGATGAAACAGCTAAGAACGAATGTTTTGAATTTGGTGAGAAGATCGCTTCGTAAATTAAATTGACAGGATAAGTGGGAAATAGGTAGAAAATTATAAAAGTCTGTGCACTTTGCTGCCGGGGGCTGTTTTCTTTATAGATGGGCATAGGAATTCCCCGACAAAGGTGAAATGAACTTTACTAGGAAAAATGTTTAATGGAGGAAGAGATATGGGATGTAAAGGCGAAAAACTGGACACAGCAGAGATGAAAGTGGTTTTAAAAGTTAATGGGGTGCAGATCGATATGGTCCCTTTTGTCCATGATTCCTTTCGGGACATGATTATTGCTTTTATTAATAATCTGAAGGGTCATGACGGCGGGAAAATCGAAATAACCATTGATAAATAAGGAGGAGAAAGATGGCTCATTTGATTAACAGAGATGATTGTGTCAATTGTGGCGCATGTGAGGAAGTATGTCCGGTCAGCTGCATTAGTGAAATTGAGGAAAAACGGGTTATTAATCAGGCTGAGTGTGTGGATTGCGGAGCATGTAAAGAAGTCTGCCCGGTAAATTGCATTACCGGTCCGGATGAGCAATAATTAGAAACGATAACCGAAGTTGATAAAAGATGAACCTTTATCTTTTTTGTTATCAGGATTGATCATCATTGTATATTCCAGAGGACCAACAGGCGTGGAAATCCCGAGAGTGATCCCTAAGCCATAATAGGAGTTATTTCCCCGATATAATTCTTCAAGTAGCTCGCCTGTTCTGGCGTAATCTGCCCGGAAAGTAATATATTTTTCTTTGAAAACTTCCCACTGCAGGCTGGAAGTAAAGATCAGGGCATTAGTCGTCATTACGGACATAAATTTATGCCCCAGTAAAGGATAAAGTCCTTTTCTGAGTTCCAGTAATCCTCCCAGATAAACATAATAATCAGGGGGTATGTCCTTTCCTGATACTTTAGCTGCTGTGAAACCTCCACTCAGAGAAAACCTGTCCGAAATTTCCAGGATCTCATTATATCGTAAGGAATAGGACTTAACAGGGGAATATTCATCCAAAGTTTTACTGATGTTATAAGTAAGTTTAACTTGACCCGATAGTTTCACTCCCTTACGGGCAAAATACGTTCGATCATAACTGTCAAAATCAGCATGTCCAACAAAATTCAGATATTCATAGTTTTCATCAATTTCTTCGGAAGAATATGGAGTGAGGATTGGTTTGATTCGCGTGTTTTCCAGCTGGATACTACCACCCAAAGCGAAGGAATTGGAGAAGATAGTTAACAACTCAATCTGGTTTACGCTATTGGAATAATCATAAGTAGCCATCAGCATGCTTTCATGATCATACAGGAAAATCTCAAAATTATCATGAAGATATGCGTAGCCTAGAGCAAATCCCGGTTTCCATCCTGTGTGAATGAAGTAACTCGATTCCCAGCCTTCGAATTCTGATATACGTAGATTTAAATCCAGTTTTGAACCCTGAATCAGTAAATTACGAAAACAGGCGTTAGCTAAAAGTGAAGATTTCATGTCTGAATCATAATGCAGACCGAATCTTAACAGATCTGTAGTTTTTTCAATAACTCTGATAAAGAGTTGAACTCCGTCTGCAACAGGTTCCAATTTATAGGTAGCGCTTTCAAAAAAACCGCTGCCATAAACTCTTTCGATAGCAAAAAAGATTTGATCCGGAGTTAACCAGGAATTTCTGCTGATCTTCAATTTACCGTAGACCAGATTTCTGGAAACGTTTCGCAGTCCCTGAATATAGATCTCTTTAACGTATACAGAGTCAATAATTGTACGGGGAATAAGATCGGGCTGCCTGGGAAAATTGGCCAGATGGCTGGCAAGTAATTCCATTTCGGGAAGCATCTTTCTGGCAGCTATTTCACCCTGTTCGATCAGAGCAGCTGCATCGTTGAAACTCATCAGATTATATTTCTCAACTTCCGGCTCTATCAGGATATCACAGCGTTTCCGCTGTTTTCTGGTATCTTCAGCTCCGAGAAGTCCGATCGACTGGTTCATGATTCTGGTTAAAGTATTCAATTCTTTTTTTGAATAAAGCGGTGTCCCCACATCAACGCCGATCACCAGTTCAGCCCCCATATCAATTACATCGGTTACAGGAAAATTTCTGATCAGACCTCCATCAACCAACAGCTGTCCTTCCAGTTCGATTGGAGTAAAAGCCGATGGTATGGATAAACTGGCTCGGATGGCTTCAGACAGGCTGCCATGATCGAGAATGACAGCTTCGCCCTTTTCGATGTCTGTGGCAATGCAGCGGAAAGGTATCGGAAGCTGATTGAAATCTTCGATATGATGAGCAGACATGGTCAGATCAGCCAATAACATCGAGATTTTCTGTCCGGCTACCAACCCGGCCGGCAGGCTGACCCTGCCTTTATCGATCGGGAACGACGCAATATAGCGGCCTAGGTCATTTTTTTCTTCAAAAGAGATGTTTCTTCTGGAAATTTTATCAAAAATCAGATCATCCCAATTCTGCTCCAATACCAGTTTCTCCAGATCAGCAGCACGATACCCGATCGCATAAAGACCGCCCACAATGCTTCCCATGCTTGTTCCGGTAATATAATCTATCGGCAGTCCGGTCTCTTCAATAACTTTTAACACACCGATATGAGCTAATCCTTTGGCACCTCCTCCACTTAAAACCAGACCTACTTTCGGTCGTGACAACTCTGCTGCCTTACATGCAAAGATCAGCAACAGGAAACAGATGAATAATGAATGTCGGATTTCCAGGGATTTCATCTCTGCCTCAGATTGAAGTTATTGAACAACATGAATGACAGGTTTTTCAGCTTTGCTAAGATAACCGATAACAGCAGCCAGTTCGACCTGATTTTTCTTAAGATCATTTAGGAATTGCTTTTCCAGTTCGGCAGGCAATGTTATCAACAAACCGCCTGAAGTTTGAGCATCAGCCAGGATCAAACGGTCGGATTTTGTAATCCGGTCGTCCCAAATTACATCAGCATCAACATACTCAAGATTATTAAGAGTTCCTCCCGGAACAGCTCCTTCTGCGATATATTTCTTTAGATCAGGCAGTTGTGGGATCCGATTGTGGTAGAGCTTGACTTGCAGGTTCGTGTTTACGATCATTTCACGCAGGTGCCCGAGCAAGCCAAAGCCAGTGATATCGGTGCAGGCAGATACCGGATATTTCTGCATGATTTCCGCAGCCTTGTTATTCAGGCTGCTCATAACCCGGTAAGCAGCATCTTCAGATTCTTTGCTGGCAAATCCTTTCTTGGTTGCAGTTGAGATGATCCCTGTTCCCAATGGCTTAGTCAGGATCAGTGCATCTCCGTCCTGAGCAGTTGAATTTCTAAGAATTTTATCCGGATGAACGGTTCCCAGAACTACTAATCCGAATTTTGGTTCTGGATCATCGATCGTATGACCGCCAACGATTGAGATCCCTGCCTCAGCGGCTTTATCCCTGGCACCCTGCAATATTCTGGTGAGAATTTCCAGCGGAAGCCTGTTTGAAGGGAACCCGACAATATTAAGTGCCAGAAGCGGTTGAGCACCCATTGCGTAAATATCGCTCAGAGAATTGGCTGCGGCAATAGCCCCGAATCTGTAAGGATCATCTACTATGGGGGTAAAGAAATCGACGGTCTGGACTAGTGCCGTATCGGCATCGAGTTGGAATACCGCGGCATCATCGGCAGTATCATTACCAACCAGAATGCGTTTATCCAGGTGACCGGTCAGGCCGGACAGCACTTTTTCCAGGGCTTGAGGACGTAGTTTACAGGCACATCCTAAACCTGCTGTATATCTTGTAAGTTGATAATCCTGTTCGCTTTCGGTTTGCGGGTGGAATCCTGTTGCAGGTTGAAGTTTACTGACTGTTTCGATAACTGCTTCGGCAGCCTTGTCTATCTCCTCTTCTGTTGTCATTTTTCCGATGGAAAAGCGGATTGCTCCCATTGCTCTTGATAGGGGCAGTTTCATCGCCTGTAACACAGGAGAAAGAATGATGTCATCGGAGTGGCAGGCAGCTCCGGCAGAAGCTGCTACTGAGGTTAACTCAGACAGGATAAGATTAGCCTCGAGATTCTCGAAACTGAGATTAAGTGTATTGGGTAATCTCAGATCGGGATGACCATTAAGATAAACATTGGGCAGGGAATCCATGATCTTTTTATGAAGGCGATCGCGCATTGACAAAAGTCTATTTTGGTTAACCCCGAGATCACGCTGTGCTACCTCACAGGCTTTTCCCAAACCGGCAATTTCCATGGTGTTTTCCGT
>JAFGMF010000213.1 GCA_016927675.1 Candidatus Cloacimonadota bacterium | reverse complement strand
ATCGACCTGTTCACCAGCGGGAATCATCTCTGGGATCAGAAAGATGCTTTTTCCTATCTGGAAACTGAACCGAGAATCCTCAAACCGGCTAATTACCCTGCTGCTGCTCTCGGGAATGAATACTATCTGCACAGTTTCCCGGATAATAACAAAGTGGCAGTCGTCAGCCTGATCGGTCAGGCTTTCATGGGTCCGGCAAATTCACCCTTTGAGACTATTGACAGGCTTCTTCCGTTATTACATCAGGAAACGCGAGTTGTTATCGTTGATTTTCACGCAGAAGCAACTGCAGAAAAACGGGCACTTGGTTTTTATCTGGATGGCCGAGTAAGTTGCCTGATCGGAACCCATACACATGTTCAGACCGCGGATGAAGAAATCCTTCCAGGTGGTACGGCTTATCTTACCGATGTCGGAATGACGGGTCCACATGATTCCGTAATCGGGATCGAGAAAGAAATTATTCTAAAAAAATTACTCAGCGGAATGCCCTATCGATATGAAGTTGCTTCCAATGGGCTTGAGATTAACGCTTTATTCATTGAGATTGAACAAAAAAGCGGTAAAGCTATTAAAATAGAGCGGATCAAAAGGAAAATCAGTTAATGGATCTGATAGCAAAACCAATAGTAAAAGATATTTTCACAAGTTTAAAAGAAAGAACCGCAGTTTCTGATCTTAAACCCCGTCTGGTTATAATCCAGTCTGGAAATGATCCTGCATCAGATTATTATGTTGAGAATCTGATCAAGAAAGGCAATAAAATTGGAATTGACGTGAAACTGGTCCTTCTCGAAGAAAATGTTGCTCAGAGTGAATTTCAGAAAAAGCTTGAGTTGTACAGTGACGACCAGGCAGTCAACGGGATCATGATCCAGAAACCATTACCATCCCATCTGAATGAGCAGGAGTTGATCAGGAGAATTACTTACCATAAGGATATTGATGGGATACATCCTGTTAACCTGGGAAATATTATTCTCGAAGAACCTGGATTTCTTCCCTCTACCCCTGCTGCAGTATTGGAATTGATCAGGTTTTATCAGATCGAAACCTCTGGAAAGCATGTAGTAATTCTGGGCAGAAGCAGTATCGTAGGTAAACCCCTGGCTAATCTGCTGATCCAGAAAAATAAAACAGGGAATGCCACCGTAACTGTTTGCCACAGCAGAACTGTGGATTTGGAAAAAATCACCCGGCAAGCTGACATCTTGATCGCAGCCATCGGCAAAGCCAACTTTGTCAAACCAGATATGATCAAAAAGGGAGCAGTTATAATTGATGTTGGAATCAACCAGATAACATCTGACGATGGAAACATAAGTTATGTCGGAGATGTTGACTATAAAAAATGCTGTAACAAAGCATCTGCAATAACTCCGGTACCAGGCGGAGTAGGCTCGGTTACAACGGCTTTATTGCTGGCAAATGTAGTAAAAGCTTGGGAAAATCAACAGGAATCAGATAATTTTATTGACGAAAATATCAGAAGAAGTAATTAAAGTTCATAAATAAGTGTAGTATATAATAACAGTCAATAAAAGCAGGAGGATTTGATGTTTAAAGTAAGTTATCGCCTAATCTTAATCACACTTTTGATTACAACTCTGGTTTTCATTAGTGCATGTGGTCGTAAGGGGAAGGTCGAACTTGATATGGCTCCGACGATAGAAATTACCTCATATACCGGCATTGACAGTACTGATATCGATGAAGAATGGGAGAACAATCCCACAATTTTCCAGCAGGACATCTGGTGGTCAGCATCTGACCCTGATGGTACAGTTGAAGGTTATGCCTTTAAAGTTGAAGTATGGGACGAAAATCTTCGTGGCTATACCGCAATCAGCACACCGGGATTTGAATATATTGATAATGACGGCTGGGTTTATCATTATCAAACGGGTGCCAATGAGAATATTCCCATGGATGATCCCGATGCTCATCTCACAATCTGGTCTCAGCTTCTCCATGCCAAAATAAACTTCCCCGCTAATGGAGAGCCTTTACTTGATGATAATGGTGATCCGGTTTACCAAGAAATACTCGACGGAGCAGACAGTGTTCTCGTTTACCAGCCAGTACAAAGTCGATTTTTAGTAAAATGTATCGATAATTCCGGACTGGAAAGTAATACGGCTATCAAATTGTTTAACAGCAGTTCATCGGCTCCTAAAGTTATCATTTCTTCTTCTCAGGGTGAAATTGATGGCGAAACTGTTGGTACTGGTCTCCTGATTGAGTTTACAATTCTGGATTTCGATCCTCTTGTGTCAGCACAGGCAGATTTTTTCGAGTTCATGTTGATGAAAATGGATGAAGCAGGAAATGAAATCTATGAAGATGGTTACGGAGAATGGTATACAACTGTAGGTGAGGATGATAAAGGTTATGCCGTTTTAACAAATACCGGGTATACAACCCCGAGGATTTATCCGAATTCGTTCGTTGGCGATGAACCTCAAGACCACACTTATCTTGTAGCCAGAGCTTTTGACATTGCAGGGATACCCTCCCGAACGGACACTATCTCTTTTGCAGTTAAAGAAGGCTTTTATCCGGGTACTTTTATTTATAATGGAGCTGAACAAAGTGGAAATGATGTCTGGGTTTTAGGGCAGAACCATTTTGTCACCTACTCCGATCCTTCGAT
>JAFGMF010000212.1 GCA_016927675.1 Candidatus Cloacimonadota bacterium | reverse complement strand
AGCATGAAAAATATTTTTCTCTTTTATTTTTTTGAATGGATCAGCGTTTTGAGTGATTTCTCTGACTTTTTTATAGATCAAGGCACCTGTTTCCGGCGGTGTATTTTCCATCGGGATTTCTCTGATCAGAGCTCCGACTTCATCCAGAATAGTCTTGATTTTCCTTTCATCATCAGTAGCAATGCGACCGGCATGCAGAGCTTGACGGAGAAAACAGGGAAAACAATCAAGATAGGTCTTCATTGATCTTCAAACTCTGTCCGTTTCAATTTGTAGAATTATTTCCCTGATCTCTGATCTTGAAAAATAATCCTCTTTTCTGCTTAACAGCTTCAATTTTGCCATCAGCGATCAATTCACTCAGATATTTATTCAGCTCATTCAGATGCAGATTCAGGATATCTGACAGATCTTTATCTGTCGAAGGTCTTCTGCTCACAGTTTCCAATATCTGTTCTGATATATCCTGATTAAAACTATTAATCTGTTTTCTCGTTTCCGGTTTGGAGATGATCTCTACAGGTAATGGCTTAAAAAATTCTGCGATTTCTTCCAGTCGTTTCCGTGACAACGGTTTGACTCTGCTTTCTGTTCCCGGTCTGTCTAGAGTGTTCAATTGGATCAGTTCAGGTTTTATCTTTCCCGCAATTTCTTTCAATTTGGCAAGTTCCGATTCGGTATCATTCATTTGCGGAACAAAGAAAATTTCCAGATAAATCTTTCCTGTAAATTCTTTTCTTAATTCGATCAGACCTTGAATGATCTGATCAATCTTAAGTTCTTTATCTGGTCGATTCAGTTTCAGGAAAGTCATTTTTGATACTGCATCCAATGATGGTAACAGAACATCTGCTCTGAGAACATCTTCTCTAACCTGACTGTCCCAGAAAAGTGTACCATTGGTAATGACTGCAATTTGATATTGGGGGTAATTATCCTTGATGAAATTAATGATTTTACCTAATCCGCTGTTCAGGGTAGGTTCGCCCTGCCCGGAAAAAGTAACAAAATCGAGATCCGGTTTTTGGGCAAGGTAATCATTCAGCTCTTCTAACACTTCATCAATCGGGACATATTCTTTTCGTTCAATTGTCAAGTTGGTGGTTCTGCCGACTTCACAGTAAATGCAGTTCAAACTGCAGACTTTATGGGGTACCAGATCCACTCCGAGAGAAATTCCCAGTCTGCGTGATGGTACCGGTCCAAATAGGTATTTCATCTTCTTCTCCCTCAAAATATCTTCTCTTATAGTCTTCATGTCGTTCTCGAGTCACGCTCTTCGGCAGTAGCCGGTTCGTTGCGACTCAAGTCCGCCATTAGCGGATAAGTCACTCCATCTCTTCGTCACCCTGTCACACTGTTTCCCAATCCGCCAGTCATTGCGAGGATCCGGCAGCCGCCGGAGACGCGGCAATCTTCTTCCCGCAAATCAGGTAGCCAGATAACCATCGGGTTATCAAGGGCGAGAATTGGCATTCTCGCTTTCTGTTTAAATAGAAGATAAAATCCTTCATAGAATTTCATCTTCTTCTCCCTCAAAATATCTTCCCTTATAGTCTTCATGTTGTTCTCGAGTCACGCTCTCCGGCAATAGCCGGTTCGTTGCGACTCAAGTCCGCCATTAGCGGATAAGTCACTCCATCTCTTCGTCACCCTGTCACATATAGAGGGGATGAGGCAAAACAATCCTTCATTTTCTGCCTATTAAGCGTAACTCAATTTTACAGAAACTCGGCTGCTTCATTATTATCAAATAGTCTCATTCAAGTTCAAAACTCTCGCCAAATTGAGGGATTTTCACCTGCCAATCGTATGTATGTTTTATTTTCTCCGCCATTGCTTTACTGGCATCAGGTTCACCATGTACCAGAAAAGTGAGTTTTGGTTTTTTATTGAACGGCATCAGCCAGGCGAGTATTTCGTTGTAATCGGCATGACCGGAAAAGCCGTCGATCATCTCGATTTGAGCTTTGATCGGCACTTGTTTGCCATGGATTTTAACGGTTTCTCTTTTTTCCTGAATAGTTCTGCCGCGTGTACCTTCCGCTTGATAACCGATCAGCAGAATTGTATTTCTGGGATCAGGTAATCTTTGTGCAAGGTGATGCAGGATTCTTCCTCCAGTTACCATGCCGCTGGCTGAAATTATTATACAACCGCTTTGATATTGGTTGATACTTATGGATTCTTCTTTGGAGCGGCAGATGTGTAGATCTTTTGGCCGGAAAATATCTTTCCCCGCCATCTTTTGCATCCGTGCATAAAGATCGAAATCACGGATATGATCTTCAAAGATCGCCAAAGCCTCTATTGCCATGGGAGAATCCACGAAAATCGGGTAAGAAGGAATTCTACCTTCTTCTTCCAGCAGACGGAGAAGATAAAGTAAGGTCTGAGTTCTGCCGACGCTGAATGCCGGGATAACCAGCAAACCGCCGCGTTTCATGCTTCTATGGATAACTTCCACCAAATCTGATACCGGATCGGTAGATTCGTGCAATCTTTGTCCGTAAGTCGATTCTAAAATAAGATAATCGACATTGTAAACCTGATCAGGCTCGTTCAATACTGGAATTTCGGGACGACCCAGATCACCGCTGAATAAAATCTTCCGGGATTTACCTGCAATTTGTGTTTTAATGTCTATCAGTGCCGAACCCAGAATGTGCCCTGAATCATGGAATTTAATACGGGTATTCTCCGTAAGCCTGAAAAAATCTCCATAATGAACTGGCTGGAAGAGTTTGAGGGCATTTTCTGCATCTTCATCTGTATATAGCGGTAAAGCGGGTGAGTGTTTGGAAAATCCTTTTTTATTGGCCCATTTAGCATCTTCTTCCTGGATTTTTGCACTGTCTTTCAACATCACTTCACAGAGTTCCGCAGTGGAATGAGTACAAATGATTTTACCATTAAATCCTTCCCGGACAAATTTCGGCAGATAACCGCTGTGATCGATGTGAGCATGAGTTAAAAGAACATAATCGAATAATGATGGCGGAACAGGGAATTCATCCCAGTTTTTTAATCTGATTTCTTTGGGACCCTGAAACATTCCGCAATCGATTAACAGATGTTTCCCTTCGATTTCCAGATGGAACCGGGAACCGGTTACAGTTCCTGTAGCACCTAAGAATGTAAGCCTTGGCATTTTTAATCCTTTGATAATTTTATGTCTCGTTCTTTGTATATTTCAAGGAAAGTCGTCATATTCTATCTTTACTCCTATGAGGCATTTTCTTTACAAGGCATTTTCGGGCAATGTTTTTTTCTTACTTTTTTCACCGTTAAGATCACTAAGGCGCGAGGATGAGGAGACTTTGGGATTTTAGAATTAGATTTGCTGGAATTGACTCAAGGCTCAGGCTTTGCGCCTGAGAATTGAGTTAAGAACAGCGAGGGGAAAAGAGAAGTGAGAGATGAGTGAAGAGT
>JAFGMF010000211.1 GCA_016927675.1 Candidatus Cloacimonadota bacterium | reverse complement strand
TATATGTATTTCTGGGCAGTAGGATTGCCATCCACATCATAAAGATGTATTTTTTTCAAAGCCTGCAGCACTGCTCCCGATTGCTCTTCCATGTTGGATTTCATCAATTTATCTATTTTTTGTTCAACCAAAACTGGATCGGCTGATTCATCAAGCAGCACAAAAGTTTGCAGCCAGTGAGAATACCAATCGTCCATATCTTCTGAATGAACTGCTTTATCAACGTTCTGGATTATCTGGAAATTATAATTTGTATATACAGGTAATTCCTTGAAAACAGCAGTCACATTAACTTCACTGCGATTATTATTGATCAGTGTTTTACCAATGGGATCTTCATCACCAAAATACTTTTTTGCGATCGATTCAGAAATGGCGATCGAGTTTTTATCTGGAATCGCTGTTTCAGCAGAACCACGAACAAACTCAAAGCTGAATATATCAAAAATTTCGGGAGCTGCATAAACATTTCCTGTCTCACGAAATACCTTGTCTTCATATTTCAGTATTGAGGGTGTTTGTGTCAAATGGGTTGCAGCAACAATTTCGGGGATTTCTTTCAGAGCATCTTGGAGCGGATATGGTGTGGATTCGTTGATATCTGTCACACCTTTCATCATATATTTTTTATTGATTCGATAAATATTAGCTAGATTTTCGTTATGTGTTTCAAATTGCAGTTCACCTTGAATTACCAGAAGAATTATTATTGCGCTGGCAATGCCTACTGCCAAACCTAAAATATTAATTATGGAATAAAGCTTGTACCGCCCAATATTCCTGAGTGCAACTCTTATGTAATTTTTGAACATTCTAAGCTCCATATGAATTTATTCATATTTCAATGCTTTCACAGGATTTTGAATTGCTGCTCTGAAGCTGCGGAAGCTGATAGTGAGAAGAGCCACGATCAACGCAGCAGCTCCGGCAACCACAAAAATCCAGAACTCAAAAGCTGTTTTATAAGCAAATGACTGCAACCACTTGTCCATTACATACCAGGCTACCGGCCAGGCAATAAGATTAGCGATCAACACCCATTTTGTAAATTCCTTCAACAAAAGCAGCATAATCCCACTGATAGAAGCGCCCAATACCTTTCTGATACCGATTTCTTTGAATCTCTGTTCGGTCATGAAAGAAGCAAGTCCGAATAATCCAAGACAGGATATGAAAATGGCAAAACCGGTGAAATAATCGAAGATCTTCCCCATTTGCTTTTCTGCCCGATACATTCGATCAAATACATCATCCAGAAAGCGATATTCGAAAGGAATATCCGGAACGAATTTCTGCCAGATCGCTTCTATTTCATCGACGGTTGCACTCAAGTCGCCGGCAGATAATTTCACATGTGCCGCACTTCTAATCTGAGGATAATAGCTTATCACCAATGGTTCTACATTATTTCGAATATGTTTGAAATTAAAATTCTTTACTACCCCGATGATAGGTCCGGACATGTCTTGATATCTGTATCTGATAATCTGCTCGGTTGGGTTGCTGAATCCCATCACTTCAGCTGCTTTTTCATTGATCACAAAAGCCAGCGTATCAGAAGCAAACTGTTTAGAAAAACCTCGTCCTTCGAGCAATTCCATTTGGAATGTTTCAAAGAAATCATCTCCAACGGTTAGAGTGTGGATAAGAACTCGATCTTCTTCCGATAATCCTTCCCAGGTGTATCCATAACCGGAAGAAGCAAAATCAGTAGGATACTGACTGGAAAAGGTTATGGCTGCCACATTGGAAAGCTTGCTCAATTCATCTTTGAATGCTGCAATGTCTTTCGAGGGGATATTATTTACCCAGAAACTGACAATCCTCTCCCGATCCATACCCATATCTGTTTTGAAAATATAGTTCAGTTGTTTATGAATAATTATGGTACTGATGATGAGAATGATGGAAAGGGTGAACTGTAAAATTACCAGAAGTTTACGGAATGTACCCTTACTCGAACTTCCGATGACAGAACCTTTCAATACGGTAACAGGCCTGAATGATGATAACAGCAAAGCTGGATAAATGCCTGATAGTAATCCAGCCAGTATGGTGATACCGATCAGCAAACCGATGATGTTAAAATCTCTGAACAGGCCAAGGTCTTTTCCGTGGATGTTGTTGTAATACGGCAGGATCAGCTCTACCAACGCCAGCGCGATGATCATTGCCAAAACAGCCAGAAGGATCGATTCGCCAAAAAACTGTCTGATCAAATGCCTGCGGCTGGAGCCCACAACTTTGCGTAAACCTACTTCCCTGGCACGTTTGGAACTACGGGCTGTACTCAGGTTCATGAAATTGATGCAGGCGATAAGTAATATAAAGGCGGCTATGATCGAGAAAATCCGAACATAGATAATATCACCATGTCCGCCGATATCGGCAACATAGTGAGAATGCAGGTGAATATCAGTAAGCGGCTGTAGGTTAAGTTTCACAGGGTATCCTACTTCATGGTCTTCCAGATAGCCTTCGATCTTTTCGTCAAATTCCTGCCAATTGACATCATCATGTAATTGAATATAGGTGTAATACGCATTTGCTCCCCATTCTTCAAGATTTCCGCCAAATTCTTTCAATACTTCAAAGGCAACCACATAATCAAAATCCAGATGAGAGTTATCAGCCACGTTCTGGAAAATACCGGTAATATTAAGTATAGTTGATTTGTTTATCTGTAGAGTCTGGCCAAGCGGATCTTCATCACCAAAGATCTTATCCGCCATTTCGTCCGAAATAACCACATTGTATAAATCGTTAAACATCGCTTCTTTGTCTCCGGCTAAAATCGGAAAGGTAAACATTTCGAAGATGCCTGGATCGGCCAGGGTAATGTTTGCCTTGAACATATCATCACCATGATAGATATAGCCTAAACTGTAGGTTTGAAAGCGGCTGAAATTGATTACTTCCGGAAAATCCTGTAACATGCCTGGACCAAGAGGTGCAGGAGTAACTGCCACTGGAAATGGTTCACCTGATTGTTCCTGCATCTCAACCACACGGAATATTCTCTCTGCATTTTCATGATAACGATCATAACTCAATTCATGTCGCACCCATAAAAGAATCAATATGCAGACCGCCATGCCGATTGCAAGTCCTAGAATATTGATAAAGGAAAATACCTTGTTACGGCTGAAATTCCTTAATGCGATTTTCAAGTAATTTTTAAACATTAAATCCTCCAATTTTAGCAAAGCCTGAGAATGCTTCTCTCAAATTTTCAACCTGTTCAGCAATTTCAAGAGCTTTCCACATTAATTAACATCACTCTAAAAGCGGCAGGCTACAGAATCAGTGGAAGCGGTCTTTTCACAGTTGATCTCTGATTCTCAGCTCTCTCACTTATCGTTGTCTTCAGGATGTTTGCACTACAAACAG
>JAFGMF010000210.1 GCA_016927675.1 Candidatus Cloacimonadota bacterium | reverse complement strand
TCAGGGATGGACATGGTCTTGCCGTATTTTTCCGAGGGCGGATCAAAAACGGCAATATAATTATTCATGCTCTTGCTCATTTTTTCTCTGCCGTCAGTTCCCATCAGAATAGGGGATAGGATTGCTACCTGCTGCTCCATTCCAAAATAACGCTGCATATCCCTGCCGGCAAGAATATTGAATTTCTGCTCGGTGGCTCCAAGTTCGATATCGGCATTGATCGCTACAGAATCATAAGCTTGCAAAAGAGGATACATTATCTCGTGCATGCTGAGCGGTAAACCTTCTTCGTAGCGCTTGCGAAATGTATCATGCGCCATGAATTGAGCCAGAGTGAATTTACTCATCAACCGGAGAACATCAGCCATCTTCATGGCTCCGAACCACTCGGTCTGCCAGCGCACTTCTGTTCGCGATTCGTCAAGCACGGTAAACAACTGATCCATGTATTTCTCGGCATTTTTCTTAACCAGTTCGGAAGATAAAGCCTGACGTGATTCATCCCTGCCTGTGGGATCACCGATTTGAGCGGTAAAATCTCCGATAATGATTACACCGGTATGACCCATATCCTGAAATTCACGCATCTTCCGGATCGGCACCAGGTGACCGATGTGCACGTCATATCCTGTGGGATCGATCCCATACTTGATCCTCAACGGATTACCCGAAGCATGATATTTCTCCAGCTTCCGGATTAGATCATCCTCGGAAATGATCTCTTCCACACCTTTGTGAATAAGTTTTAACTCTTCAGCGAATTTCATATTATATCCCTTTTTTCAAACTCTGAATTCCAATACCCCGATACTCCGACTCCTTGTCAAATACTTTCATATCAATTGATATCACAACGCTGCCATGAAAAATTGACATTCAGATAATTTCGGTTTATCCTCAACTTGAAAGATCAAAGAATCAGGTTTTTAAAAAAAATAAATTATTGAATAAAGTTTACAAACTGTATAAGGAATTGATAGTTATAACATCATCCTGAAATCGGATAAAGATATCAGATCAGCTTGAAATCAGCAAATTCAGTTTGGAAAAGGAAAAATATTCTCTGGCATGATAGTTGCATTTATTTGCTTGATAAATATGCCTGTTACGCAATAAATATTTTATCAGAAAAATTTTATGTGGCAGGATCGGGGGATAGTTTTCTAAAAAAAAATCCCCAAAGTGTAGTTAATATAGTAAATGTAGATTTCTAACCAATACCTTCGCAATCTAAAAAAACTGTTTTTATAAGCAAGGAGGTAAAAAAATGAAAGCAATTTTAATCATTCTCGTTATTTTTCTTCCTTCTCTGTCACAAGCTTACATCTGGGATGCAATAGGTCCCGAAAATGTTGAAAGCAATTTTTATTGTTGTTTATTCGAGATAATTTGTACTTCTTCAGGAATACTCCGCTATGAAGAAGATAACTGGGTTGAATACAGTTATGGCGGCTTACCGGTCTGGGAGGCATATCCTCTTGTCCCTGGTTACAATGATCTTTTAGTTGTTATGGGGGACGGTTCAGATTCAGATGGGGTATACCTGTTCAGCTTTGAGATAGAAGATTTCATCAATCTTTACTGGCTGATGAATCCCAGGTTTCTGTCTTACTTCCCTCAGAATGGATGTTACTTCGCCGGGGGAGAAGAAGGGCTGATCATCTCGGAAGATGGTTTCACCTGGGAATCGATCACTTTTTTTGACGGGAAGTTCTGTTATTCAGTTGCCGTTAAAGATGATCATATCGTCGTTTCCGCGGATGATAACGTCTATTACTCGCATAATTGTGGTGAAGACTGGGAGGAATCAAGTTCTTATCTCAATCTGACCGATCTGGTTTATTCTGTGGATGGAACCCTCTACGGTATTTTTCCCGGTACATCTTATTCTTCGGGTCTCTGGAGTTCTGCGGATAATGGAGTTAACTGGGAGGTTGAGTTCTGGGATGTGATGCTGAAATCAGTGGGTTTAGATGCTTTCGGCAACATATTTGTCGGTTGGGAAGAGCCTGCAAACAGCGAAGGAATTGCTATCTGGAATCCTGCAACTGAGGAACTGTCTTTTTTTAATGATGGACTCTCTAATCTCTATAACAACAATCTACTCGTCAACGAATTGATAAACTGTAATAATATCGTTTCCTGTACCGACGGAGGTGTATATCAACTGACAGGTTACTCAACCGGGATAGACGATCAGAAGCTGGAATTACGGAATCCTGTTTTATCAAATCATCCAAATCCCTTTACCGGAGGGACAATGATCTCCTTAACTGTTGACGGACGATATGAACCATTCGAGCTGGAAATATTCAACATCAGAGGGGAGAAGATCAGGCGGATCGAATCTGATTTTCTGAGGATGAATCAGGGATATGCTTTTTTCTGGGATGGACGGGATGAACACAATAATCGTGTTTCACCCGGAATTTATCTTTATCAGCTTAATTTTAATGACAGAAAAGGAGCTGTTGGTAAATGTGTTCTGATAAAATAAAGATTGAGCTGGAGAGATGTGAAAAAACGTATTATCCTGATTTTACTTTTGACAACAGGTTGTTTGTTTACCAAAACAAACATTCCTGCGGGAGGTGTTAGCGGTTCCTGGACGGAAGAAGGTTCACCCTATCTTGTTGAAGGCGACATAGCCATATCGGCAGAGGATAGTCTGCATATCCAGCCCGGTGTGGAAGTTCAATTTCTTGGTCATTTCGCGCTGGTCGTAGAGGGGATTCTGCTGGCTCAAGGCACAGTCAATGATTCGATCTATTTCACGATTGATGATACAACCGGTTTCAGCAATAATTCAAGTAATTCCGGTGGCTGGCGGGGAATCTGGTTCCAGAATACGTCGACACTTAATGACAGCTCACTGATAGAGTACTGTCATTTAAGTTTCGGGAAAAATATTATCAGTCCCGAATACTACGGTGGTTTAATTCGGATAGAAGGTTATAGCCAACTGAGGATAAGTAATTCGACCATTATAAGAGGATGGGCAGCATATGGCGGAGGTATATACTGCTGTGCGGCTTCACCGGTGATTGTTGATAACAGATTGTCTGACAATAAAGCTAATTTCAATGGAGGTGGAGTATACTGTCTTGATGAGGCAATACCTCTGATCAGCTTTAATCAGATCTTCTGTAATTCATCTGCTTACGGAGGCGGGATTCACTGCTTTCAGGCTGATCCGATAATAACATCCAACCTGATAAATTCCAATCTTGCCAATAATGGGGGAGGTGTGGAATTATTTCAATCTCAAGCTCTGCTCTCGGATAACAGCATACAGGGCAATACGGCTGTTCGGGGCGCCGGAATATACCTGATCTATTCCTCTGCTAATCTAGTGAACAACAAGATCGAAGCCAATCTGGCGGAAGGCGATAATTCTGCCGGCGGAGGGATATTCAGTGCTGAATCTGAAAGTATGATCTCAGGTAATATCATTCGTTATAATCAGGCAGGATCAAACGGAGCAGGTATCTACTGCGAAAACTCAATATCGCAATTGCAGTCCAATACAATTAGCGCTAATCAGATCAGCAGCTCTGATGGCTCTGGTGGAGGGATCTGTCTGGTTCTTTCCCAGGTTGAATTCAGCGATCAGCAGCCGAACAGCATTTATCTTAATTTTGGCGAACAAGGCAGAGATTTTGCTTCTGATCAGCCTGTATCTGTTTTTGCCGATACTCTGACTGTTTCCGAACCGGTTGATTTCATTGCCGTCCCTTCAGAAAATTTCCTGTTTCAGAATTTAAACACAGTCTATCAGCCAGATCAGACACTCTTCATTGATCCTTCGGGTTCAGATCTCAATTCAGGAACAACTGAATCAGAACCTTTTCTGACGATTACATGTGCCATCTCTTTGTTCGCGAACCTGGGTCTTGAGCTGAACGGGGTAAAACTGGCTGCCGGAAGATATTCACCTTCTTTGACCGGTGAGAATTATCCGCTGTCTCTTCCATCCGGATTTGATTTATCTGCCGAAATTGATCAGGAAGCAGTTCTCGATGCGGAAAATACTGCCGGAATATTAAATCTCGAAAACAAAACCGGGATCACAGTTAGTAATCTGACTCTGTGTAATGGCAACAATATTAAAGGTGGCGCTGTTTACAGCTTTCAATCACAGTCTGTTTTCGAAGATTGTCTATTTTATGGGAATCAGGCAGAGCTGTTCGGAGGTGCTTTGTATGTTGAATTTTCTGAAATGATTTTACTTAAATGTACTTTATCAAGAAATCAGACCGAGAACGAAAGCGGTGCAATCCTTTTCTGGAATTCTTCCGGATTAGCATTGAACAGTATTTTCTGGAATAATTCAGATGATGAGATTCTGAATCTTTCTCAGAATTTATCAGTTGCTTATTGTACGGTTGAAAACGGCTGGGAAGGAATTGGTAATCTTGATTCAGATCCTCTGTTTCTTAATCCTGCGGGAAATGATTTTCGTTTATCAGACGATTCACCCTGCATTGATGCCGGAACGGACTACTGGATCTGGAATGATCTGATCTTCCAAATCCAAGAAGAAGATTTTTACGGGTCTGCTCCCGATATTGGTGTTGACGAATGGGAAGCAAGTGGTATTGAAACAGAAATGCCAGAGTTTCTTTGTTCAAAATTGCAGAATTATCCGAATCCTTTCAATGCCAGAACAACTTTCAGATACAGTACATCATCCGCCAGCAGAATAGAACTTACCATTTACAATCTCAAAGGAGAAAAAATCATCAAACTGATTGATCTTATTCAATCTCCGGGTGAACATTTGGTTATCTGGGACGGATCCGATCACTCCGGGAGAAAGGTAAGTTCCGGAATATATTACTATAATATTAAAATTGGCGGGGAAAATTTCTCCGGGAAGATGATTTTACTTAAATGAAGTTTGGATACTTACAAGTTAAACTTTTATTCTAAAAGCTTAGATCAGTTTCGATCTTTTGATTAAATACTGAAGCAGAGCATCTTCAAAAGGTGTTTCCGTTGTGATCGGATTATATTCAATAAAAGCTTCGTGGCATTTCCGTTTAAGATAATTGGCGGTTTCGCTGTAGGTTTCACGGTATTCCTTTCTGATCTGCCAGGGATTGACGATGATCTTCTCTCCCGTTTCGGCATCGATAAATTCGGTTTCTTTTTTAAAATCGAATTCGATCTCCTGCTTATCCTGAATATGGAACAGGATCACTTCGTGTTTCTGATGACGGAAATGCTGAAGACCCTGCATAATTCTGTCGGGCTCGTCAATCATATCCGAAATCAGAATGATCAATCCACGTTTTTTGATTCGATCAGCCAGAGAATGAAGGATCTGGGCAGTATTGGTCCGGTCAGAGCTTTTCAGCTGATAAATTTCTTTGAGAATCACATTCAGATAAGAGCGCATGGAACGCGGCGGAATGTACGATGTGATCCGGTCGGTGTATGTGAGTAATCCGACTGCATCCTGCTGCGAAAGCATCAGATAAGACAGGGCAGAAGCGAAAGCTTTGGCATAATCAAGCTTGCTTGTTTTTCCTGAAGAGTATTGCATGGAATTACTGTGGTCGACAAGAAGATACGATTTCAGGTTTGTTTCTTCTTCGTATCTCCTGATATAATACCTGTTGGTTTTGGCAAATACTTTCCAGTCAAGATTTCTGATAGAATCTCCGGGGTTATACTGGCGATGATCAGAAAACTCTACGCTGAAACCATGATAAGGTGATTTGTGAAGACCTACGATAAAACCTTCTACGATCAATCTTGCCCGTAGGTTGAATTTATCGAGTTTAGCCAGAAATTCATCAGAAAGAAAATCATTTCTCATCGATCATTCCTGATCAGATCTCATCAGAATTCTTACTTTTAATCAGGATAGCTGCCGGGAAGATAATAACATAGGCAATTATCAACAGGACTGGAGAGAGAGTTTTATCTCCGGTACTCATGATGATATATCCTGCTGCTACAGTGATGATGCCAGCCAGTAAAAGGATTAAATTCAATCGGCCGAAGTGAAATTTCATGATTACCTCACAATAATTGGTTTTCTAGTTCTCAATTTTGTAAAGCGCTTCTCTGGCGCGAGAAACAGATTTTTCTTCGTTGTCCAGAGAGAGTGCCAGTTCGAAATAAATCTTTGCTTTACCCGGTTGCTCGAGCTTCAGATAGATTTCTCCCAGATGATAAGCAATTTCGCTGTGCTCTACGGGTGTTTCAAGAATTGCTGTCATTTCCTGCAAAGCTTCTTGATATTTACCCTGTTTGTAGTACAGCCAGGCAATACTATCCTTGATCATGGGATTTTCCGGAGCAATTTTAATCGCCCGGGTCAACAACAACTCAGCGCTGTTAAATTTCTCATAGATGTCATTATTCACGATCAGGTAAGCGATCATATTCATCACTTCAGGATTATCCGGATACAGAATAAGACTTTTTTCCAGTTCCGGTAGAGTATCTTTCACAAGATCGAGTTTTTCACAGAGAATCGATGTTATGATGAAAACCTGAAGGGAAGGTTCGGGATTTTCGCTGATCTCTCTGCGGAAATAATTAAAAGCGAGAGAATCTGAATTTTCGTTGTAATAATAAAGTCCGAGAAAACTGTTAACAGTTGGTTCCTGCTCAGTTCTTGCATTAAGCAGATCTATGGCTTTACCTGTATTTCCGGTTCCTCTGAGGTAAGCAACAACAGCTTTTCCGAGAAGATCATTATCGATAAGAAATTGGAGTGAGACAGCATTGAGATAAGACTCGGCGATTTCACCCTGATCAACTATCACCAGGCTGTATCCGGTGAGGAAATTTGCCCGATCGAGATCCGGTTCGGCAGTTGCGTAGGATTTGAGAAAATCGATGAATTGTGTTTGCTCAAGATTTTGCTGATTAACACTAATTTCATGGAAAATATCTGCCAGAAGTTGTACTTCCCGGCAAGAAACAAAATTTGCTATTGCATTTTGATAATTTTCTGTGTAGAAATTAGCCAGACCGAGATAGCCATTCAGGCTATGTTCAAGGTCGGGCGGTAATTCACCGAGTTCTGCAAGAGTATTTCCGGCTTTGACCGCCAGCGGATAATCAGATTCATTTAAAGCAGAAAAAAATAAAAACTGGATAGTCCTGTGATCTGAGGTTTCCAAGCACTGATCCTGCAATCGGATAATTTTGCCGAATTGTTTATTGGTAAAATAACTGGCAACCAGGTAAGAGGTAAAATTCTGTCCAAGATCCTGTTTTTTCTCAACACGATTCTCAAGAATTGTCTTGATCTCAGCATGACGGTTCTGGTCGCTATACAGTTGGAAAAGGGGAGTCAGGACCTTCAAATCATCCCAGCGATGATAGGCTTCTTCCAGGATCGTTATGGCTTTCTCCGGATTTTCTCTGGCAAACACCCGGGCGATCTGGATTACATCTTCACTGCTTTCCCAGGGATATGCCAGTGCTTTGGTCAGAAGAGTGGTATCAGGTTCAGCTCCTACAGAAAGTTGGAAATAATAATAGGCCAGATAAAGATGCTGAGTGGGATTCAATTCGAGTGCTTTAACCAGGAAAACTTCAGCTTTCTGATTATTGCCGGATTTCCGGTATGATTCTGCCAGGTTGCGCAGGATCTTTTCTGTGTATAATCCCCGCTGATAATAATCCTCTGCCGTAGTTATCAACTCCTGATGCATTTCTGGATTTACATAGGAGATCACTGCCATAACATCAATCAATCTTTCCTTGATGCTCACATTATCAGGAACCTCGCTGTCTGCTTTCTTGAGAAGCGAAACTGCACTTTGGTAATCACCCGCCTGAACAGCTGCCTCGGCAAGTGCATAGTAATTCAAAGACTTGAAATTCACCGGTTCCGGTTGCGGTTCAGGATCATGATGATTAAGATGCTGTCCTGCACAGGATGTCAGCAGAATGATCAGACAACACAGAAAGAATAAAGAACGCAGCATCAGAACTTCATGTAATAAAGCAGGGATATCGTGCGGTCACTGCCCTGAGTATCTTCACGATTTTCAAAGATATCATAGAAGGAGAATTTCACAACCAGATAATCGGTGAAATGAATATCAAAAGAGGCATTAAAATATCCCTTTCCCAATCCTTTGATTTTGTCGTCAATTTCACTTTCACTGTCCGGATCTTCATTATCATTCCAGGCAACATCGTATTCTGCAAGCAGGACTACGACATCGCCGATGGATTTATCGATCCCGGCAAAAAGATTGATATCATCATCGTCATCTTCTGTTTCCAGACTGTAGTTTACTCCGCCGTGGAAACCGAGATTTCCCAGGAACAGATAGTTTTTACTGGCTGCCAGATAGAATCCTTTTGATTTCATGTCATAACGTTTTGCATCTTTATAGTATGTGCCATGTCCCTGGCTGTCATAACCAATGGCAACAGCGGGGAATTTAGCTGTTTCATCGATCAGGCGGAATTTGGCATTGAATTCTACCCGGTCATGCCAGACTGGATCTTGGTTACCAACGATCCTTTCAGCGCCATAACTGACCCCGAACATGAAACGGGGGAACAGGCCTATTCTTGTACCCATGATCAATCCGTTATTTTTGAACAATTTAGCAGAAATCTCAGCCTCACCTCGTTGCAGGATGCCAGCAGTTGGATTTTCGATCAGCGTGTTCATCTCATAACCGGAAAGAATCATGGTGAAAGTCAGCAGGAAAAAGATAAGGATAAGTTTTTTCATTATTGACTCCTTT
>JAFGMF010000209.1 GCA_016927675.1 Candidatus Cloacimonadota bacterium | reverse complement strand
GCCAGTGCTTCCAGCGTTGATATCGGTGGTTATACAGATTGGAGGGTGCCAACAGTAAAAGAGCTCTATTCCCTGATTTTATTTACCGGGATTGATCCCAGCGGTTGGAATGGTTCAGCAGATGATCTGGTACCATTCATTGATACCGATTATTTTGATTTTGGCTATGGAGATATCAGTGCCGGTGAGCGCATTATTGATGCCCAATTTGCCACGACAACACTATATATGGGCACAACCATGAATGGAGAAGAAAGCATGTTTGGCGTTAATTTTGCCGATGGCAGGATCAAGGGTTATCCGATCGGTCCGATGCCTGGTCAGAATGAAGATAAACAATTCTATGTTTATTATGTGCGTGGAAGTGATGATTATGGTATCAATGATTTTGAAGACAATCAAGATGAAACGATATCTGACAATGCTACGGGTTTGATGTGGTCTCAGAACGATAGCGCTGAAGGCTTGAACTGGGAAGAAGCTCTGGACTGGGTAGAGCAGAAAAATTCCGAAAATCATCTGGGTCATAATGACTGGAGGCTTCCGAACGTAAAAGAATTGCAGAGCATTGTAGATTATTCTCGAGCACTATCGGTAACAAATTCTGCAGCTATAGATCCTCTTTTTAACTGCACCGAAATTATTGATGAGGGAGGATCGGCAAACTTTCCTTTTTATTGGAGTGGAACCACTCATGCCAATTGGACGGATCAACCTGGTTCATTTGCTTCCTATGTAGCTTTTGGAGAGGCTCTGGGCTGGATGGAAGAACCACCCATGTCCGGCAATTACACTCTGATGGATGTCCATGGCGCAGGAGCTCAACGCAGTGATCCCAAAAGTGGAGATCCGGCGGATTATCCTTATGGTCATGGGCCGCAGGGCGATGTGATCAGAATCTATAATTATGTTCGTCTGGTGCGAGATTTCTCTTCTGCCAGTGATGAGAATATCCTTCCTGAAACAGGCGGTATCGAGCTGTTCCAGAATTCTCCCAATCCCTTTAATCCTTCTACTACGATTAGTTTTAGTTCGGATATTCAGTCAGAACAGAAAACCGAACTGAATATTTATGATCTGAAGGGTAATAAAATAAAATCTTTCCCCGATTTTATTGTCAGCCAGACTCTCAACTATCAGATTATCTGGGACGGGAAAGATGATAGCGGTAAAAAAGTCTGCTCAGGGATTTATTTATATCAGCTGAAGTCAGGTGAGTTTACCGAAATCCGCAAAATGATGATGATCAAATAGAAAAGCCAGTTAATTATTTATGATTTTTTTCTTGTCCCCGGCATAATATTGTTGAATAAATTCGGAGAATAGCGATATCACTTCACTTTTCAAACATAACTCTTATACTGGAAGTAGTATTTCCTGTTGTAAAGATTTCTAATTTCTTGACTAAAAAATTTTAAAAATAGAATTTTCCTTTTTCTAATCAGAACCAAAAATACTTGAGGAGTAACGTATGAGAAAGAATATTCTGTTTATATTTTTAGCGATCGCCTTAACTTCTTTACTGACAGCTGAGACCGAGTTAACAATAGACGAACGTTTCACCGAGATTGAAGGTCTTTTTCAGCAGCAGAACTTTGCCGAAGCTCTTCCTAAACTGGATGAGCTTTTGCTGGACGATCCCGATCATGAAAATGCCTTGATCTTCCGCATTTCCTGGAATGTACTGATGACCGACGAAGTGGATCTGATCCTGCAGGATCTGGCTAGAGTCGCAGAAAATAAAGATGAAAATCCTGAAAGCATCTACGTGGAATTTGGTTATGTCTGTGTTGATAATGACAGAGATACCCGGGCAATTGAATTGATGAATCCTGCTATTGCCAAATTTCCTGAAGCTTACGATCTGTATGTGATCAGAGGTCTTGCCAACAGTCATCTCGGCAACAGTGATCTGGCAATTGCAGATCTTGAAAAAGCTCTGTCCATCAAACCGGAATATGAATATGCCTTGATACAACTTGCTAAAATCAGGTTCGGTGCTGAAGACCCTGTCGGAGCCATGAAAGAGATCGACAGGATACTTGCCTTCAACCCTGAATCTCACCTGGCTTATCATACCAGATATAATTTCTATTCAACCCTCGCCGAAACAGAAAATGCCATTGACGACATTCAAATGGCTATCGATTTAACCGAGGGCGACCTTGATAACCAGGCTTATTATCTTGGAGTTCTTGCTCTGGAATATGATGATCTTGGAATCACTGAAAAAGCCCAGCAAAAAGCTCTGCATGCCAAGGCTCTTGGCAATTTCGTGCCCTTGGGGCTTCTCTCCTCCATTCCTGATTTTTCTCAGCCGATCGAGATCAATTCATTTCCTTTTTCTCAGGATATTTTTTTCGCCTGGGAAGTACACCATAATTCAGACTACTGGTTTGTTGCCGAAATCGAAACCAACTCACCGGATTCGATAGTATTTGACTGGATGATGAGCAATAGCGATTACAACAGAGGGAGGATCATGATGGATAAACAGGCTGTTCAGGAAGCTGTAAGCCTGTACAATTACTTCTATCCGGGTGATGTTACTCAACTGAGCGAACAGACCAGTGTCTGGGTCAGCCGTAAGGTCTTCCAATCCCTGAAAACCAACCAGTCTGTTCAGATCGATACTGGCAATGGATTTAAAAGCTTCCAACTGAAAAATAGCGAACCTTTCTTCTTCCTTGCCAATGATATCACAGTTCAGGTTAAAGCGCTACGGATTGAAGAAATTGATC
>JAFGMF010000208.1 GCA_016927675.1 Candidatus Cloacimonadota bacterium | reverse complement strand
CCTTTACAGGATTTTTGTTTTGACAGTATCGAAAATAAGAAATTCATCTGTTTCAGGAGAGAAGATAAAAATGAACACAGATACGAAAATCATCTGCACGATCGGTCCGGCAAGTTTTACCGAAGATACTTTGCTGGCAATGGCAAATTCCGGTATGAATGTAGCTCGCCTTAATATGAGCCATGGTAATTACGAAACGCATCAGAATGTGATCGATACAATCAGAAAAATCAATCGGGAAAATGATTTGCAGATTCAAATCCTGATGGACCTGGAAGGCTACCGCATCCGCATCGGCAAATTGACTCAATCGATAGCAGTGCAAAAAGATGAAGAAATCCTGCTTTCGGCTACTCACTGTGAGACCGCCAGGAAGTGCATTGATTTTGATTATGATGGCGATCTAAAGCTGATTCCCACTAATACAGATCTTTTTATGGATGACGGACATCTGAGGTTTAAGATCATTGATGTTCTACCTGATTCCTTAATACTTAAAACGATACAGGGCGGGATCATTAGGTCACGCAAAGGCATTAATATTCCAGAACTGACTTTACCCAATATCTTCCTGAATCAGCAGGACATAGATGACATCGCATTCGGTGTGGAAAATCAGGTGGATTTCATTGCCCAGTCTTTTGTTAATAATGCCCAAAACATTTCTCTTGTGAAAAATGAAGTAAAAAAGAGAAAGGGAAATTGTCTGCTGATTGCTAAGATAGAAAATGCGGAAGGAGTGAAGAATATCGATTCCATAATAGCTGCCTGCGACGGAATTATGGTAGCACGCGGAGATCTTGGTATAAGTTTACCGGTATTTAAAGTTCCCATTATCCAGAAGTATATCATCGGGCGTTGTAACAGAAAAAAGAAACAAGCGATCATCGCAACTCAGATGCTTGAAAGCATGCTCGATTCACTTTATCCTACCCGTGCCGAAGTTTCCGATATTGCCAATGCCATCTACGATAAAGCAGATTTCCTGATGCTATCGGCAGAAACGGCAGTGGGTAAACACCCTGTCCAATCAGTACAGATGATGAACAAGATCATTCAATTCACCGAAAGAAGTATTTACATCCAGCCTGAATTAGGATAAAATATAATTACATCTGGCGCAGTCCTTACTATTTCCCGGAATTGCCTCAATGCGAAGGCTTGAGGTAAGAACGGGAAATTAACATCTGCTGCAGTCCTTAACCCAGGCTACGCTCTGGGTCAATCCCCGCTTCCCGGAATTGCCTCAATGCGAAGGCTTAAGGTAAGAACGGAAACTTATCATCTGGTGCAGTCCTTAACCCAGGCTGCGCTCTGGGTCAATCCCCGCTTCCCGGAATTGCCTCAATGCGAAGGCTTGAGGTAAGAACGGAAACTTATCATCTGGTGCAGTCCTTAACCCAGGCTGCGCTCTGGGTCAATCCCCGCTTCCCGGAATTGCCTTAATGCGAAAGCTTGAGGTAAGAACGGGAAATTAACATCTGCTGCAGTTCTTAAGCCAGGCTACGCTCCACATCAATCCCTGCTTCCCGGAATTGCCTCATTGCGAAGGCTTGAGGTAAGAACAGGGAACTTATCATCTGGCGCAGCTCTTAACCCAGGCTATGCTCCACATCAATCCCTGCTTCCCATAATTGCCTCATTGCGAAGGCTTGAGGTAAGAACGGGTAATAATTCCTTCTCGAATAGTAAAACTAATTATTCTTCTTTATCCGATGGATGATCCGGTAAATGATATAGGTGAAAACAACAGCAATGCTATAAATCACAATGACCACATGAACGAATTTTCCCCAACTGCCGAACTGATCCATCAGCAAACCACTAAAATAATCAGCGATCAGTGAGAACGGGATAATCACCAGGGAGATGATAAAAACAGTCAAATCAATTATCGACTGCCTCTTCGTTTGCAGGTAAGCTTCCAGTTCGGTAATTGAAGTATCTACGTTTTCCCGGTTTTCCCGGATCTTCAATTTTTCATAAAATTTATCCCAGATCTCGTTCAGGATTACATTAGAGGATAACTTGAACTGAACTGTTCTGGTTTTAAGATTGATAAAGAAATCTTTCAACCCATTTAAATTCCGAATAGTTTTTGCCGGTTTCTGTGCACTATAGTTAATTCCCGTTATCGATTCGATGATATGACTGAGTGAAGTGGATAGCAACAGACCATTGAAAACCAAATGACAAATCGCTTCCTGCCAGAAAGCAGAATAATTACATCTGGCAGCATAATCGAGATCCGGGTCATTATCTCTGATCGCAAAGAAAATGCCATCCGTACGGATTGAACAAACGGAATAACGAGAAAAATGAACAGAGTCTTCTTCGGATATTTTGCCGAAATTAGTTTTATAGGGAGTGGTTGTATCATCAGCAAAATTTTTGATGATCTGTTTGAACATCTGCAGATCTTTTTCAGTGTTAAGTTCATTGGCAGATTTCAATGCCAGCCACCAGTTTTTATAAATCAGTTCTGCCGGAATTTCCTGCATTTCAAGATTTATATCCTGATCCAATATCTTCTGCAGCAGTAAATTATCATTAAATTTACTATTTTCAACAAATAATTCGGAAAGGCTATATTTACCTGCTTCAAACTGCAGTTCCACAACAAGAAGCACAATCACACGATTGTAGATATAAACGGTACAATTACCCTTTTTTCGGATGGAAAGCGTTTGCTGGTCAGAAGAGTTCAGGAAATTATAAAAAGCTTGCGAAAGAACGTTTTTTTTTATTTTTACAGCTTCCCAGTTTTCAAATACTTTTCCCTTTTTCTGTTGATTTATATCAAGTTTGAATACCAGCTGGCAGCGTGAACCATTGTTAGGATAATAGCTGAAATAACGGGCAAAATTATGCATTGTCTCACCGATTTCTGCCAACTTCATCCGGGTACCTCCCCGTGGACTGGCAACGATCGTCCATTGATGTGCCCGACCATCGTACCAGGGATCGGAAAGAGGGTATTCTGTGAAACGAGGACCTTTTTCGGTGAGTGGATTTTCATTTACTTCACGGAATTTCTCTACTTCCCGCTGGTTAAGTGCTTCTCCCAGACCCAGCAGGTCAACTTGTTCATCCGGAGTCAGGTCCGGATCAACGCTGAGAATAATGCTGTCATTTTCCTGATATTCGGAAGCAGAAAAGATCACCAGAGAAAAGATATATCGTGACAGCTTTGTTTCCGCTGTATCAATCCCTTTTCTAAGCAGTAATTTAAACAGACTGCAGGAAGGATCACGATAAATAACACCGGTGACTTTTTTCAGATTACGCGATTTTATCAAAGGTAGTTCGATCTCGATTTCCCGGAATTTATCTCTATCTTGCCGGTCGGTGAGATAATCGTTTATTTCCTGTTTCAATGTCCGTTTTTCCTTTTCAAATTGTTCCGTGTCATCAAACAACCGCTCCGGAATAACTTTATCTCCTTCTGTTAAATGTGCCATCAGGTGATCAAATATCAAAAAACCTTTTTCAACAATTGCCAGGTTCTTGTCAGCAAATGATATACTGCCATTGTTCATGATCAGTTCTTTGGAAAGTTCGAAAATCGT
>JAFGMF010000207.1 GCA_016927675.1 Candidatus Cloacimonadota bacterium | reverse complement strand
TGATCGAGATGATCAATAGCAGCCTCAATGCTGTTAATCAGTTGTTCAATGAAATTCTCATTCACTGTTTCGGGATCTCCGACGATCGGGATGGAAGCGTTTAGCAGAACAGCATATCCCTGCTGGGCAAAGTACCTGATTGAAGCTCCGTGATAGCGATTAAAACTATAGGGTGAAGTTTTTATCTGACCGGCTGTAGAGGAGTCCGTGAATTCTTCCGGATATGCATGCAAAACCAGGGGCAGTTTATCGCCCGGTTTGTATGTGGACGGCAGGTAAAGAGTTCCGGAAAGCGGAACGCCATCTTTCCGATTATAGGTGATCAGTTCTTTAATTAATTCTGCACTTTCCGGGTAAGGATTTTTATGATCGGTGATTTTCTTTTTATTCTGGCTGTTCAGATCCAGCACAAAATAATTTCTCGGGATCTCCGTATTTTCTGATGAAATTAGAATTTGATCAAGATCATCATTAAGAAATCCGAGAATTCTTTCAAACTGTTGTGGTTGAGATCGATAAAGTATTTGGGTTTCACAGGTAGTAAGATCAAAAGCAGATAAATACGGATAATTACCCTCCGGAGTAGCGCCGTAAGGGTTGTTGAAATAGATCTTGTCATCTTTTTTCAGAAAGACCTTTTCTCCTTTTCCGGTTTGCCTGGTAATGATTCTGCCCGGATCATGATAGTTGTCATTTACACTCAAATCAAAAAGCAGTATCTGCTCTCCGTTGTTCAGATCCAGGAGCCAGGTTCTGCTCCAGAGCCGGTCTCTGTCATATTCGGCATAGATCAATTCATCTTCCCGCTCAGACCAGGTCAAGCTCTGATGGCGGTATCTGGTTCGATAGAGTTCTTCCGGCTGTTCCTTGAAGGGAGCTTGTTGTCGCATAACTTGATCACGTTCGGGAACATCAATTTTCGGATCGCCTTGATCAAGAGCTTCAAGCCAGACTAAAGCAGCATTTTTTAGAGGCTGCCATTGGAGATGGCGGGGTCCCTGATAAGTTCCTCCGATGGGAATCTGATCCTGAAGGGGTCTGGAATAAAATTCTTTCACGATTGAACCGGTAATATCCCAGAGCTGGATTTTCTGAGGGAAGCGGTAATAAGGCAATTCATAAGAATAGGGTGGAATGATTTGCTCGATCAACAGATAATTGCAGTCTGGCGATGGCTTGATATCGTAATATATCCCCGGATTGCCGATATTTTCAAGATGATCTGATCCAAGATCAAGAACAGCTATTTGACCGGTGAAAAAATATTCGAAAAGGAGCTCATCATGTTTATTTTTTAGAAGATCCTGATAAGTTCTGTTTGTACTGAATTTCCCCGAAGTTTCTTCCATTACGGGAGATTCCGGAACAGGAGAACGTTGAGGCTGAGTGCCCCTATCCTGTTTTATGGTATTCAGCAGCAGTCTTGTCTCATCCAGCCACTGAAATCCATTTGAGTCAAAAGCTTCGTTCAATCTGATCGATGAGAAGAATTTTACTTCACCATCGATCAGGTTGATGATCAGCAAAGAAATTCCATTCTCGAGCTCATAACTGGCAGCTAACTTGTTTTGAGCAGGAGACAGGCTTTGATTTCTGATTCTGATCCCTGACGGAAGAGAAATTTCCAACTTAAGGTTGTTCCTGAAATCGATCACAGAATACGAGGTTTCGTGATAGCGGACGGGGCTACCGTTCAATCTTGGTGAGATTTTTGTACCCGCCAGCTTAAGCAGCGGTTCCGCCAGATCTGCAAGTTCAATCTCTGATTTGTAGTTAATTTCCAAGGCAAGAGATTGAAATTCGATCAGTTTTAGATATGGATCTGGCTGGATATTATATATCTCAATGATATCTTCCGGAGGAAGTTTATAGCCACTCTCTTGGGCAGTAATTGTCATAATTATACTCCCGATCAAGAATATTGTCATAAGTTTTTTTATCATAGAACACTCCTGAAGCCGGGATATTTTATAAATCCGGATCTTATGTCAAAGAATTTATCCGGAAAATTCATTTTACTTGACTAATAACCAGCCGATACTTGCCTGATATAGCATGAAAAACATGAAAAATCCCTTGAGTACAGAGATAAAATTTCTGAAAGGAGTCGGAGAAAATCGGGCTCAGAGTTTAAGAAAGCTTGGTATTGAAACCATAGGAGATTTACTCGAGCATTTTCCCCGTGATTATATTAACCGCTTTGCCCGGCAGAGGATTGAAGATCTCATTCCGGAAGAAAGAAACAGTTTTATCGGAGAAGTAATTGCTGTCGAAAAAAAAAGGGTCAAAAACAAATTTCAACTCCACGTTGTAATCAGTGATGGCAGAGAATATCTCTTCTGTATCTGGTTCAAATTCGGGAAATGGCTGCAGGATAAATTTGAAACCGGACAGAAAATCTGGGTTAGCGGGATTGTGACGGTTTTTGCAGGATCATTCCAAATGATCCATCCCGAAATAGAAATATTGGATGAGGATTCCAGTCCAGAAGATTACTGGCATAAGCGTTCGGTTTTACCTGTGTATCCTCTAACCGGTACTCTGTCGATTAATTTCATGCGCAAGCTTGTTTTAAAGGCTTTTGAACTTTATCATATGCAGATCGTAGAGACTTTACCTGCCCCGATAATTCAGAAATATCAATTCGAAAGCAGACTGGATTCGCTCCGTCAGATTCATTTCGGGGAAGATCAGAAAGAAATCTGGAAAGCCAGAAACAGATTCATCTTCGAAGAGCTTTTCTATTATCAGCTGATGCTTGCCAGAAGTCATCATCAACATCATCATCAGTTTCAGGGACATGTTTTCCAGTTAAAACGCACTTTGACCACCAGGCTTAAAGAGTCACTACCTTTTGAACTCACCAGGGCGCAGAAACGGGTCATCAGAGAAATAGTGGAAGACATGACATCAGCCAGGCAGATGAACAGATTATTGCAGGGCGATGTTGGTTCGGGCAAAACGATTATCACTCTGTTTGCCATGTTACTGGCAGTTGAGAATGATTATCAGGCAATCCTGATGGCTCCAACAGAAATTCTGGCTGAACAGCATTTCCGTAATTTCAGTAACCTCCTGCTTGAACAATTGAATATTAAAATCGTGATGTTAAAGGGCGGCAATTATCGCGGGAAAAAAGATGATAAAAAGCGAATTGCAGTTGGAGAAGCGGATATAATCATAGGTACTCATGCTTTGCTGCAAAAAGATGTGTTTTTTTTTAATGCAGGCTTGATAGTAATTGACGAACAGCATCGTTTCGGGGTTAAGCAGCGAGCTGTTCTGGCTGAGACCAATCAGAAACCCGATCTGCTATATCTTTCCGCAACCCCGATTCCAAGGTCACTCGCATTAACGCTCTATGGTGATCTTGACATCAGCATTCTGGATGAACTTCCCCCAGGTAGAAAACCGGTCAAGACTATCTGGCATGATGAACATCAGAAAAACAGTGCTTATATCGAAGCACGGCGTCAGGTGGAGCAGGGAGGACAGGTCTATATTGTCTGTCCTTTGATTGAAGAATCAGAAAAAATATCCCTAAGAGATGCAGAAACTGTTTATCTGGAAGTAAGTACAAGGATCTTTCCGGATTTTAAATGTTCTCTTCTTCACGGGAGAATCCCCAGTCAGGAAAAAGACGAGATCATGGAAAAGTTCAAACGTGGTGAAATTCAAGTGCTCGTATCGACTACAGTGATAGAAGTTGGCATAGATGTTCCCCAAGCATCGGTCATGATCATCGAACATGCCGAAAGATTCGGATTAAGCCAGTTACATCAGCTTCGGGGAAGAGTAGGCCGTGGCAGTGCAGAATCTTATTGCTTCCTGATATCGTATTCACCGATCAGTAAAGAAGGGCGCGAACGCCTAAAAACCATGGTGGCAAGCGGGGATGGATTTAAAATTGCAGAGAAGGATCTGGAATTAAGAGGACCAGGTGAGTTTTTCGGGACCGAACAATCCGGGATTCCCGTTTTTCGTCATGCTGATCTTGTGCGAGATCAGAAGATTCTGGTACAGGCAAGAAAAGAGGCATTTGAGATCATTGAAAAAGATCATGAACTATGTTTACCGGAACATGAAAATCTAGCCGTGAAATATTTCGCAGAATATTTTGAGAAAGAAAAATTATTCGATTTCTAGGACCAGCCTTTATTCTGATTGGTTTTTTTCAAAAGCATGAAGATTCTGAATATAACCAATAATATTACTAACAGTAAGAAAATTTTGATCAAGGTTATTGAGATGATTGTTTCTTGTTTCTGATCTTCAATTTGTTCGACAATCATATCCTGAGTTACGACGGTATCGGTAATGGATAATTCTGATCGGAACAGCAGATTATTCAGGCTGTCGGCATAAATTTTGAAGTCGGCCAGTTCTGTTTTGGGAACCGGAGGTCCGGAGACATTTTTTAACTGCAGGGGATTGATTGGTTTATCATGATGATAGATCGTATAGTGCAGGTGATTTCCGGTAGAGCGACCGGTTGAGCCCACATAACCAACGATATCATGCTGTTCTACTCTATCGCCGACCTTGAATTTTCCATACTTGCTCAGATG
>JAFGMF010000206.1 GCA_016927675.1 Candidatus Cloacimonadota bacterium | reverse complement strand
CGCTCTCACTTCCACCAGAGGCAGCAGTCCTTAACTTAAGCTATGCTTTAAGTCAATTTCTGCCAATTTCGACTCTCATCTCTTTTCCCATTGCTGTTCTTAACTCAATTCTCAGGTAAAATGCCTGAGCCTTGAGTTAATTCCAGTAAATCAAAATCCCATAGTCTCCGAGTCTCCCCATCTTAACGTACACCAATGGCTGCCTGTTCTGAATTCTCACATCTCATTTCTTATCCCGGAATGTTTTAAAATCTGATTTCTTATAAAGTTGATTGAATCTGATGATTAGGAAAATTTATAGTAAAAAAAATGGGGTGGCTGATGGGACTTGAACCCACGACGCCAGGAGCCACAATCCTGTGCTCTACCAACTGAACTACAGCCACCATAAAAATATGTATTATCTGTAATACACAGTAATAAACGCCAAAAAAATCATGGCACGCCAGAAGGGATTCGAACCCCTGACCCACGGATTAGAAATCCGTTGCTCTATCCGACTGAGCTACTGGCGCACACTATAAAAAAATGGTAGCGGCGCAGGGACTTGAACCCCGGACACTCGGATTATGATTCCGATGCTCTAACCAACTGAGCTACGCCGCCATTATAAACCATTTTACCGGTTGCCAAGGAAAAATCTGGATTCCGGTCAACCGTATCTTCACTGTATCTCTGATAAAAAAATGGTAGCGAGGGCAGGATTTGAACCTGCGACCTTCGGGTTATGAGCCCGACGAGCTACCTGACTGCTCCACCTCGCAACGTGAAACGCATAAAATTTTCCCTGCTAAATGATGTCAAGAAAAAGATAAAAAGAAAATGCTTGACTGAAAGCTGACAGCAAAATCTCTAATTTTCTCTGAGAAAAAGGAAATAAAAAATATGTTTTCTGAAATCATTGTAAATGTGCAGACTCTGGAGAAGCGGATAGCTATCATGGAAGACAACCGTTTGGTTGAGCTGTTCGCTGAAAAGAAAGAGCAGGATGTTCTCACCGGTAACATCTACAAAGGAATTGTTAAAAATGTATTACCCGGAATGGGCGCTGCTTTTATCGATATCGGACTTAGCAGAACTGCTTTTCTTCATTATAAAGATATCGAAATGAACCTGCTCCCGGACAGAAAGAAAAACCACCCATCCAAAAAGGATTCATCAAAAATTACCGATCTTCTGAATCCTGGTCAGGAAATTGTCGTTCAGGTGAAAAAAGACCCGATCGGGAAAAAGGGTGCCCGAGTTACAGGTAAATTGTCCATACCCGGGAAATTTCTTGTTTTCATTCCTCATCACAGTAAGGTAGCCCTCTCCAGGCGAATCACCTCATCTGCAGAAAAAAACAGGATCAGGGGTATTCTGAACAGGCTAAAAGCACCTGATGTGGGACTGATCGTGAGAACAGATACCGAATCTATCGGAGAAGAGGATTTCATTCAGGAATATAACGGATTAAAAAAAACCTGGAATCTGATCTCCAAACAGATCAAACATGCCAAACCTCCCTGTTGTATTTTCGATGAAAATGATCTTTCCTACACCCTGATCCGAGATCTGTTCGGCTCAAATGTTGATCGCCTAGTTGTTGATGATAAAAAGTTGCGAAACAGTATTATCAGCCAACTCCGCAATATCAGCCCCGAATTGATAGACCGGATTGAGCTCTATAATGAGGACTCACCGATTTTTGATGCCTATGGAATCGAGAATGAGATCGAGAAGATCTTCAAATCCAGAATAGACCTACCCAACGGCGGAAACATCACTATTGAACAGACCGAAGCTCTGGTCTCGATCGATGTTAATACCGGAAGTTTTACCGGAAATCGCAGCTATGATGAAACTGTAAAACAGACTAATCTGGAAGCCGCAAGCGAGATCAGCAGACAGATTCGATTACGCGATTTAAGCGGGATCATGGTTGTTGATTTTATTGATATGAGCAATGAACAAGACCAGGATGAGGTTTTCAATCTAATGAAAAACGCTTTGAAACGCGATCGGGCAACCAATAAAATCTACCCCTTCAGTCCTCTGGGCCTGGTCGAGATTTCCCGGAAAAGAACACGTCCCAGCCTGCTGTTGACCTATTCCGAGCAATGCCCGTACTGCAATGGGACTGGTCGCTTGTTATCAAGGGATTCTGTGGCCGTTAACATTATCCGAAGATTAAAAAGAGTCAAATTCGTTATCCAGAATAAGGCTGTTAAAATCAGAGTACATAAAAATGTTAAGCTTTTCTTCGATGACCATCCGGAGATTCTCAAAGATGTTGAAAATAAAGTAGAGATCATCTCCGATCCGGAACTTCGATATAATGAATATAGAATATTCACTGCTACGGATAACAAAGAAATAACTTCTGAATATTATACTTGACAATAAAAACAGTCAAAAATCTTTTGAGTGTTCAAAGATTATTGTGATTGGAATAGGAGATAAATGATGTACGCAATAGTAAATTTTAAGGGGTCTCAGTTCAAAGTGGAACAAGACGAGATCGTTCAGGTTCCCTATCTTGGAGACCTTGAGATAGGAGCAGAAATCAAATTTGAAGACATACTTATGCTCCGCAATGATCAGGAAACCCGGATCGGTCGTCCAACCATAGAAAACGTTTCGGTCACTGCCGAAATAATCGCTCATAAAAAAGCAAAAAAAATCATCGTCTTCAAGAAGAAACGCCGAAAAGGCTATCAGAAGAAGCAGGGACACCGTCAGAATTACACTGAAGTCAAGATCACTCAGATCATAAATTAAAGGGAGAAATTCTCATGGCACATAAGAAAGGTGTTGGAAGCAGTAAAAACGGAAGAGACAGTAATCCCCAATATCTGGGAGTAAAGAAATACGGTGGTCAGCAAGTGCTTGCCGGCAATATCATTGTTCGTCAGCGCGGCACCAGAATACATCAGGGGAACAATGTCGGCATTGGTAACGATTTTACCCTGTTCAGCCTGATCAATGGCTTTGTAAAATATGAGACAAAAAAGGCAGGGAAAAAATTCGTCAGCGTATATCCCGAGAAAAACTAATATTTCAGATTGATATATCTACAAAGCAGCTTACGGCTGCTTTTTTTTATTATTGATTTCAGGAGGAATAATGGCCAGTAAATCGAGTTTTGAATATTACAAAAATCTGAAGGAAATGTCCCCGGTACGAGCAATTGCGGAAACAGTTATGCTGGATTCCAAAGTTCGTCTTATCAATACCGCTGAAGCCTATGAATTGGCTTTAAAACAGCCGGGAGTAACATTGACTGATCTGCCGATCTATCCTCCAAAAGCAAAATCTCTGGGATTACCTGAAGGAGCACGGGTTTTTAACGACTGTCATGGCAAGATCATTGGCAGAACAGCTCAAGCCAGGGTTTTTTACAACAGGATCTCTGATGCAGAAAAGACAAAAGTTGAAGCTGATCTCAGAGAAGCAGCCTATCAAATGCAGCAGAATACTCTGATCAAAGCAGAGGCAATTGTGGGTATTGATCCTGATCTGATGATAAAAGCCACATTTATAACAACCGAATCTGATGCAGCCAACGTTTTCAACTGGCTTACCAATTTCACACCTTTCGAAGAGTTGCAGCGTCAATATGCTCAAAGTAAAATACTGCCGATCCAGGATATTATTATCATTGCGTATAACAAATGGACCTGCGAAGATCCTTATTATACCAATATAGGATCACCACAGCTTGCACTGGTAGATGAAAAGCATAACGTGATTTACAACCTCGGCATGCGCTATTTCGGCGAACGGAAAAAAGGTACTCTTACTCTTGCCTGGACATCCGGGATGAGACTGAACATGGCTGCCTGTCATGGCGGAATCAAGGAAATCGATTTTTCCTCGTGTGATGATCCCGGATTCAGACAACTGGGGAAAAGATCAATCGCTTTTTACGGGTTATCCGGCACTGGCAAATCATCCCATACGAATTCTGCAACCAATGGCGATACAATGCCAATCGGGTTTAAAAAAGTCATTCTTCATGACGATGCATTTCAAATAGATCGGGAAGAAAAAGTCTGCCGTGTCTGGGAACCAACATTATTTGATAAAACCGACAGCCGACCGCTTGATCATCCCGACTGGAAATACTGTATTGCCTTAATGAATCATGCTCTGATCAGAACCGAGGACCGGATCATGCCATTGGGACTTGATGTACGTCAGGCGAACGGCAGAGCTTTGTTTGACCGTGATCTGCTGGGAAAATGGGTAAATAAATGCAGTTTCCCAAAAGCGCTTGCCTGGTTGATGAAAGACACTGTTTTACCGCCTTTACTCAAGTATAAAAACAATGATCTTGCGGTAGCGATGGGAGCGGCTTTGATAACGCGTCGCAACCGTGCAGAAAATGTTACCGAAGCCGATCTGAAAAAACTCGTATTCGAGCCATTTGCCAACCCGTTTAGAGTATATGAATTATATCGTGACGTTGAAGCTTTTCTGAAAGTACTGGAAAACGGAGCAGATTGCTATACCTTCAATAGTGCTAAATATTGGAAATCATCAGATACCGATCTGGAAGAGATCAGGTTACAGACTTCGTTGACCTTACAAACCGCAATCCTCACTGATAAACTGGATTGGTATGAATGGGATCTGCTGCCAGGAGCCATGTTACCGACACGGGAATCCGTTGATAAAATAATCCCGGGATATTTCGATAAATACGATCCCAGTCGCAGAGAAAATAGTGCAAATTACATCGAACTGCTTAAAGATCGTTTTCATCAGCGACAGGAATTTCTCAGGTCCAGCGATCTGCAAACCATGCCAGAACTCATGGGGAAACTTGTTAATTCATTGAATATTAACGGTTAATTTATATAACCTTTTTTTATGTCAGGTTTTTTTTCGGAAAAACCTTGTCAGAATTTCATCATTGTAAACTAATCTCCCTAATAACGGGAAGGAGGTAACAAATGCTTTATCCCATGGGAATTATCTGGTATATAATTGGCTTTTTTCTGTTTCTATTCCTCATCAATGCCATCAGAATTATCCGAGAATATGAACGTGCTGTTGTCTTCAGATTAGGAAGACTGCTGCGCGCTAAAGGTCCTGGCTTGATCATTTTGATCCCACTGATCGATAAGATGGTCAAAGTGGAACTCCGAACCATAACGCTGGATGTACCCCCGCAGGATATCATCACCAAAGACAACGTTCCGGTTAAAGTAAATGCGGTTGTTTACTTTAAAGTAGTAAATCCTGAAGATGCTGTCGTTAAAATAAAAAATTATTATACTGCAACTTCACAGATCGCCCAGACTACTTTACGGAATATCCTGGGAAAATCTGAACTTGACGAACTGCTTTCCCAGCGGGAAAAGATCAGTCAGGAATTACAGCAGGTAATCGATGAACAAACCGATCCCTGGGGAATCAAGGTCAGTGTTGTAGAAGTAAAGGATGTAGAGCTGCCTGCAACCATGCAGAGAGCAATGGCCAAACAGGCAGAAGCGGAGAGAGAAAGAAGAGCCAAGGTAATCCATGCCGAAGGAGAATTTCAGGCTTCTGCAAAACTTGCCGACGCTGCCGATGTGCTCAGCCGAAACCCCGCTACAATCCAGTTACGCTTTCTGCAGACTCTTACTGAAATCTCTGCAGAGAAGAATTCTACCATTGTCTTCCCGGTACCGGTCAATCTGATGGAATCTCTGATGCGGAAACTGGAAAGCTGAGATAATGTCGGATACTAAGATGAGTAAGTTTTTATTGTACCTTATCCTGTTTTTATCTCTTCTGATTGCAGGATTTAGTTGTTCTGAGAAAGGAAGCCGGGTTCAGGATAATCAGCTCAGGCAGATCGAAAGACTCTGGCAATACAATAACCCGAAAGAAAGTGAATCACGCTTTCATGCTTTTCTTGATAGTCTGAAAAGCAGCTCTGATAAATATGATCATGATTTTGCTGCTGAAATTCTCACACAGATAGCCCGGGCTCAAGGTCTTCAGGGTAAATTCAAACAAGGATTAGAGTCCATATACAAAGCTGAATCAGAGATCAAATCAACCTCAGGTCGGGGCTGGGTGAGGATCCTCATGGAAAAGGGAAGGCTTCACAACTCCAGCGGAAATGGGGATAAAGCATTACCCTTGTTCCTCGAAGCCTGGCAACTGGCTTCCCAGAAAAGATTTGATTATCTGGCAATTGATGCTGCCCATATGCTTGGCATAGTAAGTGAACCATCCCAGCAAAACGAATGGAACCTGAAGGCTCTGGCTCTCGCTGAATCATCCACCATGTCTGAAGCAAAAAACTGGTTAGGTCCCCTATACAACAATATCGGCTGGTCATATCATGATAATGGTGAATATGAAAAAGCCCTTGAATTTTTTGAAAAAGGAGAATCCTGGCGCAAACAGATGGGCGAAAGTGAATCACTCAGAATTGCCAGATGGACTGTCGGACGAACTCTTCGCTCTCTTGATAAAATCGATGAGGCTCTGGCTGTCCAACTTAATTTGGAAGCAGAGATTGACAGCTCCGGCGCAAATCCCGACGGATATGTCTATGAAGAGCTTGGAGAAATTTATCTGCTTAAAGGAAAACCGGACAAGGCAGCAGAATACTTCAGCAAAGCTTACGAATTGCTGAGTCAGGATGAATGGTTACGAGCTAACCAGCCCGAACGTCTGGAACGGCTCAAATCTCTGAGTGATCAATAAATCGAAGCCAGGTAATCAGAATGGAAAGCATTGGACAATATCTTAAGGCGATCAGAATAAAAAGAGATCTTTCTCTGGAAGATCTGCACCAGAAAACCCGCATCAGTATTCAGAATCTGATCAATATTGAAGGAGATCAATTTGACAACATGGGTGGTAAAGGTTATGCAAAGGCAAATATTATCACCTACGGAAGAGCTTTAGGTGCAGATATCAATCTGCTCATGAATGAATTTGAGAAGATTTTCATTGATCAGAAACCAAAAACACAAGTTTCTTCCTCGATTTCCCCCCGAAAATACCTGATCTCGACCAATATTTTTTCTATCCTTTTTCTGTTGATTTTAATCGTACTCCTGATCGTAGTCTCCGTTAAATTTTATCGGGAAGGAAAATTAACTTCGCCCTTTCATGATACGATGAAACCGGCTGATAAAAATGAGTTAACCGAACCCGACTCAGTACCGGATTCATCGGCAAAGATCGAGCCAACTACTCAGATTCAACTCGAATTGATCCAGGAAGAAGAAATCCTCAATGCCAGCGCCTTGAGTGACACTACCGATTATTTGAGTGACCTGTTGTTCAGAAACAAGAAAAGCCCATTTCATTATTCAGAATAGCAGTTGATGAAATTTTCACCCATAGACTTCTCTCATCTGCTGTCTGCTGTCGATAAACCTGCCCGTTACATCAACCGGGAGCTAAACAGCTATAATAAAAAACCAGGAGTTAACACAGTTAATTTCTGTCTGATCTATCCTGATGTTTATGAAATCGGTTTTTCTCATCTCGG
>JAFGMF010000205.1 GCA_016927675.1 Candidatus Cloacimonadota bacterium | reverse complement strand
GCAGTGTGAGGAGAAGAAGCACTCGTACCATAGAACCACCAGTTGTCCGAACCGGGAGGATAATTATATCCGAATCCTCCGGCACCGGTAATGCGAACACCATCGCAGGAACTTACATCAAGAGAATTCAGTGCCTCACTGAACGGCCTGCTCGACCAGTCGTATTTGGTTGATGGACCCTGGGATGAGAACGTTTCCGGAACATAAGGAGTGGTGTAATGGGTAGCCGCTACTGATATTACTCCCGATGCGGCTGCATGACCGAAAATGGCATCGGTGGGAGACATATATTGCTGATTTATCGTTACTCCAACTGGATATAGGAAAAGCTCGAGTAAACATGGATCGCCATAATATTTATTGACGATTACCACAAATTCACCATTATAAGTAGCATCTGCCATATACATCATGAATTCCAGAGGATCATCGTCACCATCCTGAACGTAGACACTGCCGGTAACGGTGGTACCGGTACCGGTATGAACCAGGTAGAGATCATAATCATTTCCGGAACCGCCAAAAGCATCGAACCACTGCAGTACTACCCTGATGCTGCTTCCCTCAGGCATATCCAGGTAAATGTAAAAGGGACCTCCCTGACCCTGACTGAAATCGTGCTGAGAAGGTGCAGAAGGATTGGGATAAAAGAATCCCTGATAATGGCTTTCTCCGGCATTACCCGCGGAAGTGACGAATATTAAATCTTCCCGGCTGCTCAGAATTTCGCTGATATACTGGGCAACATATCCGTCTTCAAAAAAAGGTTCCGTGATCCAGCCAACATCATCACAAATTATATTGCATCCTGATGAAATCAGAGCAGAGATGGCATCGGTGAAATCGACGGTATTGAATCCGGAATCGTGAAAGAACAGTTCAGCCTGCGGGGTCATATCATGAATTATTTCCAGCAGGGCAGTTCCCTCATCACCACCGTGAATGTTGCTGAGAACCGTCAGTCCGTATCCATCATAAGGCAGATCTCCACTTGCTTGCGCTGAAACTCTTGAATCCACCCCATCGGTTATAACCCCTATCTTGATCCCTCGCCCTTTGGAATTATAGTTATTTCTAACGTAAGCTGTCTGATGGACAATATCACCCTCGGTTGTAACTGATCCAGTATAGAATTCCGGTGGTGTTACCACCCGGATCGTTCGAACTTCAGGCAAAGAAGCCAGAGAAAGCAACTGGTCAACCTTTACCCAGGCGACAACGAAATCAGGACCATGATCGGTAATCTCTTCACAGAAATTTTCTGCCTGTGTATGTTTCTGATGTTGGCGGAAATAGATATAGACATAGACACTTAAACCAGATCTTGTTTGGCGAAGAGTATTCTGTGCAGATAAAGACTGGATGATATTATCAAATCTGAAATCGTCAGCCAGATTGGATGATTCAGTAAGCAGCAGCAGCTCTGAAGCAAGTTTCTGCTGGTTTTCACTAAGGATTGCTTTGTCGGGAAACGGTAGTTGCAAAGCTTCATCAGGCACCAGATAATTGTCTGTAGAACCATCCAATAATAAGAATCTTAAAATTATGATTGAAACCAGGATAATCTTACTTTTCATAATCAACCTCTTGCAAGGATCTAATTTTATCCTCAATTTTTCTTCTGTAAAAGAGAAACTTCGGATTCCTGCTTCGCGGATTAACTCTTCCGATAATTTCTGCAGCTTTAATGTAATCCTTTGCATTATAGCAGGCTGCGCTTAAATTTGTCAAAGTCTCTTCAAATCTTGGTGAGATGTCAAGAACTTTATTATAATACTTCTTCCCCTGAGAATGATTACCCATTAACTCGTAACTTGTACCCAGGTTGTTCAGGATATAAATATGGTAGGGATGATTTTCTGCAGCAATGTAATAATCAATGAAAGCGTTATAAACATATCCAATCTGTGTATAGGCATTACCTCTGTACCAGTTGATCGGTGTTCCGGAAGGACTCATATTCAGGAAACGATTGTCAATTTTATTGATCGTGGCAATGACTAAATCATGCCTGTTTGATCGGCGTGCAGAAATGGCATTGCGAAGATGGATTTCAGCTTTCAGGCGGTGGTATCCCACAACGATAATTGTAATCAGGATCACCAGATGAAATAAGACTATCAGGTGATTAATCAGAGTTTTAAACTTACTGGTTTTTATTTTCTCTTGTGCAAAACTGCTGCTTATCAGAGCAGCATAAATCATAAGGAGAAGAGTATGAAAGTATCGCTCTCGCGGGAAACTGAAAAATGCAATGACCAGATAGGCTATTAATCCTGCAAGGATAAAAGTGAAAAACAGATAATCTTTACCGGATCTGCATTTACGGAGAATTGCTACTGAAGAAACAAGCAAATAGATGAAAAAACACAGATAAATAATTATCCCCGGCAGACCAAGTTCTCCGGCAACCCAGAAGAAATCATTATGAGGGCGGACATAATGATAAGCTCCGGAACTGGATTTCATTCCCAGGGTTCCGTATTTCGGCAGCATTATTTTCCAGTTGCCAATTCCAACCCCTGTTAATGGATATTCTCTGATCATCTTTATCGTCTTTGACCAGGCTTGAGTTCTTACCTGTAAATTACCTGTAGAAGTAAGTGGTTTTGCAGCAAGATTGCGATTGTAAGCTGTGTTCTTTTCGATCCCCGCAGAAAGATGTGTTAATCCAGCTGCCAATAAAATCAATAGAAGAAGCAGGCTTATGTTTTTTCTTGATACTGTGCCCGACAATCGTTTTCTTCTGATATTCAGAAAACAGATCGCGGTGACAATTAGAAAAAGCAGAGCTGCCAGCCAGG